>NZ_AZAY01000015.1 GCF_001021165.1 Marinitoga sp. 1197 | reverse complement strand
CCTGAGCCAGGATCAAACCCTCCATCCAACTCTTCGAGTTCGATCTCTTCGCTCTCTCTTCTTACTTCCGCTGGGTGTCTCTGTTCACTTGTCAAGGAGCTTTCCTTTCCTTCCCGCGGCTCTTCGTCCGCGTCCGAGTATATATATTACCACCTTTCTTCTCTTTTGTCAACTTACAATACTGTTAATTTTGTTAATCGTTAGTGAATTCACCAGAATTAGCTTTATTACTGTGTTTCATTTCACCAACCATTTTATAATATTTATCATTAATTCTCTATTATCTCCATAATAATAACCATCATATAATTTATCTCCCGGTGTTCCTGTTCCATCATCAATTGGTGATGAATCACCTATAGCAACAAATTTACCACTTCCATATTTTCCGGCAATCACATAAGCTCCCCATGTTTCTTCACTATAATAAATAATTCCACTTATATTTTCATTATCAATTATATATTCCGATGTCCCAGCCCAAGCACCTGTTTTATTTATTCCTTTAGTTATCTCATGCTCTTTCATCTTCACTATAGGGCTTTCAGAATATTGTTTTTCTCTAAATCTAAAGCCTAATCTTCCAACAAAATCATCTGAATATATTTCCTTAGTTTCTATTATATGTTTCTCTTTCAAAAATCCGTTGAATATTTCTATTGCATCCCATCCATCATTATTTCTATCTGCACCAATATGATCAGCAATGAAGAAAACACTTCCTCCATTTTCAATATACTTTATTATTGCATTTTGTTCATCTTTTGTAAAAGGAATATTTGGTTCTGGTATTACATATACTTTATATTTTGATATTATTTCATAAGTAATAGGCATGTCATCATCTCTTTGATTACTTCCATATTCATCATTACCCCATTCATTAACATTAGCTCCGCGATTTTTTAAATCATCAGCAAAATCAGAAAATCCACCTCTAATAGTCCAATCAGCATTACCTGCAGTTTGTGAATGCGCATTATCAAAAAGAATAGCTTCATTATTGAAAATTTTATCTAATCTATTAATTCTATCTTCTATAATACACCCTGAAAATAGGAATAATACAATAACCAAAACGAACAATAAATAAAATGTCTTTTTCATTTTTTACCTCCTATTTTTTCAAAAAAGAAAGCCCAAATGGGCTTTCTTCAAATTTAAAATTCCACATCATTTTCATCTCTTAAATATATCTGCCATGTACCTTTATATTTTGCTAAATAACCAGTTATAGTTGCATCTTTTGATGATGTAATTGCTGTTCCACCATTCGCAGCATCAACTGTATTTTTTGAATAAACTAATATATTTGCAGTAGTATTATCTGTTAAATTATATTCCAAATTATACGTATAATTATCATTAGGGGATAAACTACCTTTTACTTTTACCAGTTTATAACCCCATATTACAAAATCTGTCCAATCGGTTTTTGAACTTAAATCCGCATTTAATTCAAAAGTTTTTATTTCATTATTGAAACTTACTTTAAATATATTTGTTGGTTCTTTCAATCTAATATTTCCATTATTTGTATCAAGATAACCTGTTGCATCGAAAGTTATTTGATCACCAATTGAAACATTATCCATACCTTCTTTTATATAAATACCTGTCGTTGCATCATTAATAACCGCAACAGAACCACTTTTATACACAACAATACCTTCAATATCTGTAAATTCTGTTGTCCCATTTACAATTTCACTTTTTATTTCTGCTATTCCAGAATAATTAACTTCTGCTGGAGCAACATAATCATACAACATCTCATAATCATCATTAGATATCAAAGCAATTTCCCATTCACCTTTGTATAATTTCAAAATACCAGTTACTTTTATTTTATCTCCTTGAGATACACCTGAGAATCCAGAATATAAATAAGCTATTATGTTAGTTTGTAAATCTTCCACTGTCAATGTTGCAGTTTTAGAATCAATTTCTAATACTGTTCCTTCTGTAGTTACTAATATCATATTAGGTGTTGTTTCATCACCATTAATAGTCCATTTTTCTAATAAAGATGATGTTAGTGCTTTAGGTGTCACATCTTTATTATGTTCTTTTACTTCATAATTATCAGGTTTTATTTCAATTTCACCATTATAAACTTTTATTGCACCTTCAAACTCTATCAAATCACCAACTGTCAGTTTATCTTTTATAGAAGAATCTTGCCAATATAATAATACTCCTGCGTCACTATTTTCTGATTGAATATATGCTTTGGTATAATTTTTGCTTGTATTATTATAAAGATTTATTATAACTCCACTACTTTTTATTTTTGTAATTTCCCCTGACTTAAATTTAACTAATCCATCTTTTAATGCTATTAATTCATCATCAACATTCTCTTTTACCAAACACCCTGTCAACAAAAACAATCCCAAAATAGATATCAACAAAAACACCAAACTCTTTTTCATTCCACTACCCCCTTATTTAAAATATAATATTCATTAATGATCTTTCTGTTATCACAAAATCTGTCCAGGTTGTAAAACTCAATACCATTCTTTGATTCCCACTTGCTCTTCCATTTATATCCTCAGCAGAAACTGTTAATGTTATGTTATCTCCGTTTATTTTAATTCCATAATTTGTTACGTAATCTGTCAATATTCCATCATCTAATGAATTTCCTTGGACAAAAAATTCTATTTTCCATGGTCTTGGTAAATAATATCCTGCTCTTAATTCATATAACCATGTTTTGTTTTGAGGATTATTTGTTACAGCATCAATGTCAAGATAATATAAATTTTTATTTTCATTATCCATGCTGTAATATATTAAGCCCTTTAAATATACTGGATAATAATTTATTTTCCCACCAAAAGTCATTTTAGGATTTGGTAAAATTTCAATTAAATCATTAATGTTAGAGGTTATTTCTGATATTGATTGCACTTCTGACACAACAGCATAACCTATACCATAATATAATTGTGTTATTAATTTTCTATTCCATTTAATTGAATTATACCCTGCAAATGATACTGATAATTTGTTATATTTATTATCCTGAGATATATAGAACATATATTTAGTATATCTTTCATCAAGACCAAAATATGCATAAATCGAACTATCTTCTAAATTGCATGCTCCACCTATTTTAATTTTCCCAACTGGTTTTATATAACCACCAATTGCCATTTTCATAGGGTTTAAAGTATAATTTTCGTCACCAAGATCATCCCTAAATCCTCCTACTCTAAAAGAAAAATCTCTTCTTAAATCATAAGGATAATCTCTGAATTTGAACTTTCCAATCATTAATAATGTATCATATCCAACTCTATATTGTAAATAATAGTATCTTGGAAGTTTAAAGTTTAATGTTTCATTATCTTTAAACTCGTATGTAAGCGCTGATGAAGATAAAGTTAAATAATCATTGAATCTCAGTGTAATATTATCAGTTAATCCTATATCAAAATAACCAATAGGAAATACATCTATGAAATTGTCTAAATCATCTAAATTCATTGTATAAATACCTAATACAGAAAATTTTGTTCCACTAAAAGCTCCAAAAATTGTTATAAAACTTATAAGAACAAATAGCATGATCGTTAATACTTTTTTCATAAAAACCCCTCCTAAAATCGAATGTGTTTTTTACCAACTTATTTCAGTATAATTTTCATTTGTTACGTATATTTTTACATTTTTTATGTTATAATAATTCAGTAGTTTGGCTTTAACATGACATTATATCACATTTTTTTATTAGGAGGAATGTTAAAATGTTAAAAAAACTATATATATTTGTTGGTATTTTAATCTCTTTACTTCTTATTACTTCTTGTTCAAAACAAACACAAATTAATAAATCTTATATTGAAAAAAATTATTATGTGAGCAAAGTAATTGATGGTGACACAATAAAAGTATATTATGATGGCGATGAAACTTCCGTTAGATTAATAGGAATAGATACACCCGAAACACATAGTGGAGATAAACCTATTGGAGAGTTAGGAGATACAGCATATTGGTTCGTTAGAAATAAAATATATTCTGAAAATTCAAAAAAATCATATGTTTATATGGAATTTGATTCTAACTCATATGGAAATTATGGAAGATTATTAGCTTATGTTTATTATAAAGGTAAAGATGGAAAAATGCATTTTTTAAACGAAGAAATTATAAAAAACGGACTTGCAAGACCTTTATTTTATTCCGACACTTCGAAACATAAGAATGAATTTATTGAAGCTTATAAATATGCTTATGAAAACAGAAAAGGAATTTTCCAATTTTTTGACGATGATAACAGAAAAATTTATGAAAATGATCTTTCTGATTCTGATATTGGAAAGATTAGATGGGTTCGTTTTAAAGTTAAAAGTATTTCGCGTTCTGGTTCCTTTTACCATATTTACTCAGAAAATAATAAAGTATATATAACTATTAGATGTGATGAATATAAAGCTTTTTTTAAAAATTTAAATATATATGATCTTGATAATAAAGAGATAGAAGTATATGGTGAAGTTTGGAAAGATAATGGAATTTATGAAATTTTAGCTCGATCTGAATTTGAATTTAAAGTTATAAAATAAAAGCCCACATGGGCTTTTATTTTATAATAAGGTACTTGGAGGATTTACATATATATACATTTTCTTTTTGTAATTACTTATAATTTTATAAAACTTTTTATGATCTATACTACCTTTTATCACTATCTGATATCTATATTGACCACGTAATTTTGGAATCAATGGTTCTGTTGGTTCTAATATTTCCACATTTTTCTCATTTAAATTTTCTTTTTGTAATTTTTCATAAAATGTTCTGGCTTCTTCTAAAGCCCTTTTCTCGTCAAAATTCATAAACATTATCATTAATAATTCTGAATATGGTGGGTATTTATATTTTTCCCTATTTTTTAATTCTAATTCAACAATTTTATCATAATTATGTTCTTTTACAAATTTGAAAAAATCATTTTCAGATTTAAATGTTTGAAGTAAAACTTTCCCTTTTTCTTTTCTCCCAGATCTACCTGCAACCTGAATTAACAATGAAGCTGTATGTTCTTGTGATGTGTATTCAGGGAAATTTAAATATCTATCGCTATCAAGAATTACTACCAATTTAATATCTTCTATATCAAGACCTTTGGTTATCATTTTAGTTCCAACGATTATAGCCGGTCCTTCTTTTTTTATTTCTTCAAAAGCTTTATTTAACTCTTCATGCGTTTTTATTACTTCTCTATCCATTCTAATAATCTTATTAGATGGAAAAAATTTCAACAACTCATTTACCACTCTTTCTGTTCCATACCCTCTAAGTTGTAATTCTGGATTTCCACATACCGGACATGAATTTGGAACCTTTTTTTCTATACCACAATAATGGCATTTTAACTTATTTTCATAGCGGTGATACGTATAAGACACATCACAATTGTCGCATTTTAAAACATTTCCACAATTTGTACATATTAAATAATTTGCATATCCTTTAGTTGGAGAAAAAATAAGTACTTTTTTATTATTTTTTAAGATTTTATTTATTTCCTCTAAAACTTTTTTAGTAAAGATCCAGCTTACCTTTTCTTCTTTTTTCAAGTCAATGACTTCAATATCTGGCATTTCTGTAAAAACTCTTTCTTTTAATTCTAAAAGATTAATTTCCTCTTCATATGCTTTCTTCATTTCTCTCAATGTTGGCGTTGCTGAGGATAATATTAATTTTATTTTTTCTATTTTTGCTCTTAAATATGCTATTTCCACAGCATCATATGAAATCTGATCAAATTGATATAGTGATTGATCATGTTCTTCATCTATTATTATCATTCCAAGATCTTTTAACGGAATCCAAACAGCACTCCTTGTTCCAATAATAATATCGATATTTCCATTTACAGCATCATACCAGGTTTTTGTTCTTATAGAACTATTTATACTTGAATGATACACACCTATATTTTTAGCTGGAAATCTTTTTTTTATACGAGAAACAAATTGTGGCGTTAATGAAATCTCTGGTATTATAATCATTATTTTTTTATTCTTAATCAAATATTTTTCCATAACTTCGAAAAATATCTCTGTTTTTCCACTTCCAGTTACACCATATAAAAGATCGATTTCATCTTTATTTTTTAGTATATTTTCTTTCAATTCTTTCTGTTTATCTGTAAGTTCTACTATAAACGGTTTTTCGTTTATCTCTTCTTCATCAATAATTTCTATAATTCCTTTTTTTATTAATGTTTTTAAAACTGTAGAAGATCGCGAAATTATTTTTTGTTCATATAGTTCATTTTCATATATTTTATTATTTTTTTCATTAATATAATTTACAACCTTTATACCGCTATTGGATATTTTTTCATTTAATACTTCAATTATATTTTTTTTCAATATAACAACTTTTCTTTTCTTTTTTAATTCTTTCTTTATATGTATATTCAATTCAACAAGGTTTTCTTTTATCATTTTTTTTAATACTTTATTTGCCGCATTTTTAGTTTTGAATTTTCTATAATACTCATTTAAAAATATAGGTTTTTCCATATTAGACAAAGGGGATTTAGGTATTATTTTTATTTTTATCTTATCAGAAGAAGCCGGAGGAAATATTAATTTCCCCATTTCGCTTATAGGAACAAGAAATTTTTTTGATGCATTTTTTATTAATTCTATATGTTCATTTTTTATCAACGGTTTATAATCCACAACCAATTCTATTTCTTTTACTTTATAATTTTTTTCATCTGTTTCTGAAATAATTACACCTAATTTTTGTTGATTTCTAAAATCAATTAGCACCCTTTGGCCAGGTGCTAATTTTTCTTCATAAGAATATGTAAATGTATTGTACGTGTATGTTCCAAAAACCGCTATTTCATAATAATACATATGATCACTGCCTTATTAATATTCTAAATGTTAATCCTGATATTTTTTCAATTGTTTTTATTTTTTCTCCTGTAAAATAATCTATATAATTCCCATTTAGTTCTATATTTGCTTTTACAGGTATTTTTCTTGAATTGGATATTACAATTACTTCATCATTTTCAGTATATCTTCTATATACCAAAGCTCCCAATTTTGTTTTTATTACTTCATATTCTCCATATCTTAATGCTTCATGTTCTTTTCTAAGTTTTATAAGAGATTTATAGTAATTATATATATCCATATTCCAAAATTCTTCATCCCATGGAAATGGTTTTCTACACCAAGGATCTCTTTCACCTGTTAGCCCTATTTCATCTCCATAATATATAACTGGCGCTCCAACAAAGGTCATTTGAATACCAACTGCTATTTTAAATTTATCAATATCATCATTTAATTCTGTAATTGCTCTTGGTGTATCATGACTATCTAATAAATTCCATAATGTATGAATTATTTGTGGCGGATACTTTTCTAAATAAGCATTTGTGTTTTTTACAAAATTATAAGCACTTCCACCTTTTGCATATCCCAAAGCTGCATCTCTAAACAAATAATTCATAACAGTATCAAAAGCTGGTTTTTCAAAATATTGAGTAGAATCTTTCCAGTATTCACCACTAATAACAGCATTTTCATTTATCCCTTTTACTATAGGATAAAAGAAATTTTCCCAGAATGAATTTTTCACTTGATCTACTGCATCTAATCTCCAACCATCAATGCCATATTCCATCCATTTTCCTAAGACAGTGGTAATGTAAGCTTTTACTTCAGGATTTTCTAAGTTTAATTTAGGAAGGTCAGCATATCCCCACCATGATTCATAGCTATCTGCAGACTTTGTAACTGGAAATTTCTTTATAAAATACCAATCTAAGTACTTAGATCTTTTTTGATTTCTAAATATATCCTGCATGGCAAAAAATTCATCACCTGTATGGTTAAAAACTCCATCAAGAATTATTTTTATATTGTTTTTCTTTAAGTCCTTAACCATTTGGATAAATGTTTTATCATCACCAAAATGTGAATCTATTCTTAAATAATCTTTAGTATCATATTTATGACTAGAAACTGATTCGAATATTGGATTTAAATAAATTGCCTCTATTCCTAAATTTTTTAAATATTCTATTGATTCTATAATACCTTTTAAATCTCCACCATAAAATCCATTAGAACCTAATGATGATGATGTATAATTACCATACCATTCATATGTATATGTTGGATCATTTGTTTTATCTCCATTTCTAAATCTTTCAGGAAATATTTGATAATATATTCTACCTTTTGTCCAATCTGGTACATCAAAATATTTTATTATTGGTTTATTAAAATCAAATTCAAAATAATCTAAATTAGGATATTCGATACTATTTTCACCATCTTTTATAATAAACTTATATCTCAATACATTAGCAGGTGTTTTTACATGGAATCTATATAATTCTGTTTTATCAAATGTTAATTTCTCTTTTTTTATAACTTTCGCATTACCAACAAAATATACATCTTCAATATCTTTTTTTTGTACTTCTATTGATAAATAAATATCTCCAGGTTTTACTGGATTTATATATTTTCTTTCTTTTTCGTGCTTTATAACCCCAACTTTTCCATCACCTATAGATGGGTAATATGTTTTTTCTTCTTTTATTATGAGTAATGAATATAATTTTCCGTTTGAATAAACAGTGTTTGTATTTTTATAATCCAGAATTTCATTTCCATCTACTAAAAATAAATATTTATATTCCCCTTCTTCTAATTCAAAACTTTTTTTCCATAATCCCGTATTTGTTTTTTCCATTTGAATAGGTTCATCTGAAAAATCACCTATTATTGAAACATTTGAAGCACTTGCAGTATAGTATATAACACTTTTTATTGAAAATGACATTGTAAAAATTAATATTAAAAATATAAATATAAAAATTTTTTTCATATTAAACCCCTTTCAATCACTTAAGAATAATTATTTTTGCTTTTTTATCTATTTCCCCTCTAGAAAATTCTTTATTTTTATAATACATTGAATATACATTAGATGCCTTAAAATCATATTCTATCATTTTAAAATATAAATTCTTTTTTATATCCCATTTTTTGCGTTTATTATCTAAATCCCTTTCTATATTTTTTATAATTGAAATATAATTTGATGGCGTGACAATTATTGGATACGTTATTTGTTCTCTCATTACTGATAATAATTTTCTTCCTTTTTTTGTAAAACCCAGAATTCTTAAATATTGAGGACCATATTTATTAGCATCATATATCAAATCTTTTTTTAATCTAAAATAAATACTTAAGAGTGTTCTTTTTATTCTAGTATAAGTAAATCTTTTAGCTTTTACTAAACGGTAAAATTCTATTATAGATGCACTTTGTTTTGCAGCTTCTATTATTCTTTGTTCCAAACCCTCATTAATTCCAAAAATTTCTTGAATATCATCCCTATTTAATGTTCTTAAAAAAGATAGTAAAGATATTTCATAATCTTCAATAAATATTGGAGCTTTACCTAAATTCTCTTCTCTTTTTAATATTTCATATGTTGTCTGTGGAACTGATTTTTTTATTAATTCATACATTTCTTCTTTCCACAATTTTCTAATGGCTGTAGCACTGGAAAAATCACCTTTAAATTCTTTATCGTTATAATTTGCCCCCTGTCGCTGTATCACATGTGGAACTATTTTAGAATTATAATATTTTAATGCTTTTAAATATTCCAATCCTAATATATCATTAGATTTTTCAATAGCCAAAATTTTTTCTTTTTTTAAAATATTATTTTTTTCAAAAAAATGAATTAATGCGTATTTTCTCGCATTCGGAAAAGAATATCCTTCTTTTAAATATTTTTTTAAAAGATTTTTAAACTTATCAGGTTGTTTATATATTATATCAGAAATAATATTTAATGTTTCAATATCTGCTGATTCGCTCCCAAATACTATATCTGTCACAACTTTTGTTCTTTCTAAAATCCCAATAGATCCCAATGCAAAACCATTTGCATCTTGAATAGAATACACAAAAGGTAATTCGATAACTATATCTATTCCCATATTAAGCGCAATTTCTGTTCTAGCAAATTTATCTAGAATTGCTGGTTCTCCTCTTTGAACAAAATTTCCACTCATCACCGCAATGGTGAAGTCAGGTTTTACCATCTCTTTAGCTTTTTTTAAGTGATATAAATGTCCATTATGGAATGGATTATATTCAACGATTATCCCTAATACTTTCAAATTTAGCACTCCGTTCTAGGTTCTTCATGATTTTTTAGAATTTTTGGATTATTTTTATCATCTACTACAACTATTTTCGGATTACTTTTTTCTTCTTTAGAATACAATCCATATGCCATAATAATAACTTTATCCCCTAATTCCACCATTCTTGCAGCTGCACCATTTAAACCTATTATCCTTGATCCTCTTTCTCCTTTTATAACATAAGTTTCAAATCTTGCACCATTATTTATATCCACTATTTGAACTAATTCATTTTCTTCTATATTCGCAAGCTCCATTAATTCTTCATCGATTGTAACGCTACCTTCATAATGAATATTTTTTTCTGTAACTGATGCTCTATGAATTTTTCCTTTTAATAGTATTCTAAACATATAATTACCTCCTGAATTTAAATTTAATTTATATATTAATTTTACCATTAAATTTTGTATTTTTGGTTTAAGAAATTAAAAATTTTTAACTTTATATTTTTATAAATTCTATTTCCAGAAATTTTAAATGCTATCTATTTTGTGGTATAATTACTATAAAAATACAAGATAAGGGGTGATTTTATGTCGAGAACTGTTTTAATTGATGGTAGTGTTTCATATTCCTCCAATGCTCAAATTATTCACAGCAAAATATTAAAAGAATTAGTTATAGAATTTTTAAATGATCTTGAAGAAAGAAATGAAAGCCTTTTAACTTTTTTTTCTTTATTTTTAAAAAACGAAGATGCTGTTGAAGTTAAAGAACGTTATGATCTTGATCAGATAATTAAAATGCTTTTTGCTTTATCTGCTGAAAAAATTGACGAAATAGATTCTTCGCCCTTTTATAGTTTTCCAAAATTAGGCGATAAAAAAGAACAGATTGTCAAGTTTGTAGAAAGAATTTATAATTTATGGAGAAATAAACACCGATTCATGATACAAAAAAACGATTATGTTTCTAATGGAATTCAAAAAATCTATAAAGAAATGATTCTTGTTAGAAATAATACTGATTTTAAAAGCTTAATTACAAATTTCTATCGTCAAATTCTGATTAATGTTTCAGATGATAGGTTAAAAGTATTAAGACAATTGCCAAGTGGTGCTCAAGTTGCGTTTTCTATAGATACTCCATCTTTTAAAGATAAGATTTTTAATGGCTCTGATACTTTATATAAGGTTCCTTTCGTATGGGGGATTGTATTTGAACCTCCTGTAATCTTTTATACAAAATCAAATAAGAGAAAAGGTATATTTAAAGTTATTGATTCTCCAATTTTAGAAAATATAGAACTGGAAAATCCAGATGATTGGTTTGCATTTCCAGTCCATGTTGGTAAAAAATATATTTTAGTATATGTATATAAAGAATTTCTCGCAATGGCTGCAGGTTTAACCAATTTATTCGAACTGGCAGGATTTGGGATTGTTCAGCGAAAAAAACCAGATGGGATATATTTTTACGGACTTGAAGATAGATTTTTTGAAAAAGCTGAATATAAAAAAGGTGTAATTTATAAAGAAAAAGATGGAACATATGTAGGCCTTTTAGGGCAAGATGATGATGTTGATTATTTTGGCTATATGAAAAAAATGATTTTAACCATTCATAATTTAAAGGTTATTGATGAAGGAAATTTGCCTATTCATGGAGCTTTAGCAGAAATTATTCTAAGAAATGGGAAAAAAGCTAATGTAATGTTAATGGGAGATAGTGGAGCTGGAAAATCCGAAACATTAGATGCTTTAAATAGACTTTCAAATGAAGTATCTGAAGTCAACATTTTAATAGATGATATGGGATCACTAGAAATTGATGATAGTGGAAATGTCATAGCTTTTGGAACCGAAACAGGTGCATTTGTAAGACTTGATGATTTACAACCTGGATACGCTTATTCCGCAATAGATAGAAGTATTTTTATGAATCCAAATGAAACAAATGCAAGAGTAATAGTCCCTTATTCAAATTACAAAGATATAATAAAACCAACTAAAATAGATTATTTCTTATATGCCAATAATTATGTAAAAGCTGAAGATAATTCATATATCAATTTTTTCAATGATTGGGAAAGTGCTTACAATGTATTTTCAAAAGGCGCCAGAATGGCCAAAGGCACCACTGCTGAGGTTGGTTTAACTTATAGTTATTTTGCAAATCCCTTTGGTGCAGTCCAAAGAAAGGAAAAACACGAAAAAATCGCTAAAAAATTTTTGGAACAGATGATTAAAAACGGTGTTAAAGTTGGAGAAATAAAAACTCAATTAGGTGTTTCTGGGTTCGAAGAAAATGGTCCTACTTATGCTGCTAAAGCACTTTTAAAATTAATAGATAATCAATAAAAGAGAGCCTTTCGGCTCTCTTTTTAGATAATATAAACTTTTTAAGGAGATTGTAAGATATTTAAAACTGATGCTGCATTTAACTGCCCAGTTTGAGAGAATAACATTGATGTCATATCTCTTAAATTTTGATTTCTTATATATTCAACCATGGTTTTTGCCATATCGGCACCTGCAATTCTTTCTTCTGCTGCACCTGTATTTTCTGCTCTATTTAAAAGATTTTCTGCTGCAACTCCTAATCTATTAACATACGAACCAACCTGCGTTCTCATATTTGTAACATTATTCACTGCCTCTTCAAGGGTATTTAATGCATTTTCTGCCCCTTCCTGCGTCGTTAAGTTTATGTTTTCAAGGTTTAGTGCTTCTGGTCTCATATCCTGAATTTCAACATTTAAATTATTTCTTCCTGTTGCATCTAACGGTAAATCGGCCTGAAATTCTCCATTTAATAGCTGTTGATTATTATATTGAGTATCTCTTACAACATCTCTTATTCCCTGCCTTAATTGATTAAATTCTTCCTGAATAGCGGTTCTTGCTTCTTCAGGTAATGTATCATTTGCAGCTCTTGTTGCAAGTTCTCTCATACGACCCAATGTATCCTGAATAGATGAAATTCCCTGATCTGCAACGTTTAACGCTCCTATGCCATCATATATATTCCTTACTGCTTGATAAGCTGATCTAAATTGTGTATTTAGCCTCTGAGCTATACTAAATCCCGCAGGATCCACAGATGAATTAATCAATCTATTTCCACTCGCCAATTGCTGTGATCTTTGCAATAACAAATTTGATAAATTTGATAATCTATTCGTCTGGTTTAAATAATTATTTCCGATTCTCATTAGGGGTCCCTCCCTTTTCATAATTTCCTATATGTTTTTAGACTTCTTTTTTATAAAAAAGTTCAATTTTTATTATTTTATTTATGAACTTTCTAAAAAAAATCAGGTCTAAATAACTATGATGTTAATATTGTTTGAATTGTAATTAAAATTAGGAGGTGAAAAAATGGAAAAAAAAGTATGGATTTTAATTTTAATATTTATAATCGTGTTTTTTATTTACTCTTGTGACAGATTGCAACAAATTGAAGAAGGTTTTATCACTTTTAATGTAAAAGATAAAGTAACAAATACACCTATTCAAAGTGCTACTATAAAAATAATTCAAAATGGGAGTCTTGTGGTTCAAGCTAAGACTGATGAAAATGGGTCTTATGAATTTAAGTTACCGACAGGTGATTATGATTATGAAGTTTCTAAAACCTATTATTATCCTCTAAGTAGTAAAGTTACGGTTTATACAAAAGAAAAAAGAACTGAAAATGTACTTTTAGAACCAGCAGAGAATAACCCTCCTACATTTGGCAGATATATTTCACCTTTAGATAATCAAATTGTAAAAGATAAAAAAGTAACTTTTAAATGGGAAGCTAATGACATTGAAGAGGATGCTATATATTACAATATTTATCTTAAATATCTAGGAAATGATTTCATAAAATTAAATGATGACCCGCTAGAAACCAATAATTATACTTATGAACCTCCTATTAAAGGGAAATATCAATGGAGAGTCGAATTATGGGATGAACCAAATAAAAATTATAAAATTCTGATTAGGGAAGCCCCTCAATTTGATTATCAACCAACTTTAGATTCAACCTTCAATCACAAACCTGAAATATCCCTCGTATATCCTGCTGATAATGATCCTATAGCAACTTCCAAAATAAACTTTTCATGGGTTGCCAGTGACGCTGATAAAGATCCTTTAACTTTTGATTTATTCCTTGGAAAATCCGAAACTACTTTTAACAACATAATTTCAAATTATAAAAAAACATCTTATACATATTCTCTAAACTCAACTGGACAATATTTCTGGAAGGTTCTGGTTTCAGATGGAAAAGAAACTGTAGAATCATCTGTATTTTCTTTTAATTATTCTCCACCTGAAAACGCAACTCCAATCATTCAATTATTCTCTCCTGAAGATAATTCTTCATTTATTTCAAACGAAATAGTCTTTAGCTGGATGGCCACAGATACAGACAATGGAACTCTGTTATACAGTCTGAATATAGGAAAATCCGAAACTACTTTAAATGAAATAATATCCTTTGAAGATTTGCAAAACAAAAAAATTTCTTATACTTACAAATTACAAGAACCTGGAGATTTTTATTGGAATGTTGAAGTTTCAGATACAGTAAATCCACCTGTAAAAAGTAAATTAAGAAAATTCACAATTTCTTCTCAAAATAAACCTCCAATTATAGATTCATATCACAAACCAGATGCTCCGACAGTTGTAGGTACAACTGTATCCTTTGAATGGAAAGCATTCGACCCAGAAGGAACACCTTTGTCTTTTGATTTCTATATTTCAGATGTGTATGATGATGTTAATAATTTAATTGAAAACGATTATACTGAATACAATTTACAAACAAACAGATTGGATAAGGAATTAAATTATTCTTCAACCTATTATTGGAGAATCGTGGCAACAGATGGGATGTATATTGTACCAGGACCTATATGGAGTTTTGAATTTGTTAAAAAGGAAGAAGGCGAACTTCCCGATATATACTTTATTCCAAATGAAATAAATATAGACATAGATTCAGTTGATAATTTTACAATAAATACTTCCTTTAAAAACAACATTCATGGATTTGACATAAGAATTTCTTATGATCCAGAATACATTGATATTAACCCAGAAAATTGTATTGAAAATACTTTATTTGATGATGATAATTATTATGTTATCAAAAAAATAATTGAATATAATGATCATAATGAATTTATTTTTAGTGTGGTTTCTGAAGATACCAATTTTGTTCTTCCAGAAAATCTCATCACAGTAGAAATTAATTCAAAAAAATCAGGAAATACAAAGATAAAATTTGAAAAATCAACATATATGTACGAAATAAATGATACAGAAATATTATTTACAACTGGTGATTTTATATCAATCACCATAGGACAATAAGGGGGTGATTATATAATGAAAAATAAATACTTTTTGTTTATAATCTTAATTTTATCTATATTTCTTCTTACTTCATGTTTTAATTTTAAAAAGGATGTTAAAAATCAAGAAAGTTTTAAATCTATTATTATAGAAAAAAATAATAACGAATATATTATAAAATCAAATGTTGAAGCCGATAGTTTTGAATTTGTTTTTGAAAATACAAATATTGACAATATTTACATACCTTCAAAATTTTTAAAAATCATAAAAAATGATGCTGGTTTAAAGGTAGCTATTTCTTCTCCTGATACTATTCATCGTGGGAATATATTATTAAAAGTAACTGATAAAGATTTTAAACTTAAAAATATCAATACTTATAATAGAAATAGTATTACAAAAAATTTTGATTATTATAGTAAAGGCGTCTCTTTTGGACTGTTAGGAGATTTTGATTTTGATGGAAAGGTTGATATTTCAGATTTTTCATCGTTTACATATTTTTATGGACTTGAAAGAGATAGTTTTAATGGAAATATGAAAGATTTTGATTTAATAGATATTGGTCCAGCTGGTAATTTTGCACATAAGGGTATCTGGGATGAAGTGTTTGATTTAGCCAAACCTGATGGTAAAATAGGATTATCAGATTTTTCAATATTTGCTGCAAATTATGGAATTGATGTTATATCTACCCAACCAACCATAACCGTAACATCCAATACTAATCCAGACACAATTACAGACGATATGGAAAAAGATATTGTTTCTGGTTTAAAAAATATCTATAATACTTATTCCCATATCATGACTTTTTTAAATGAAAATAAAGATTTTATTTCTTCCTTAGCTTCTTTTGAAGCATCACCACAAATATTTATAAAATATATCATTAATATGTCAGATGCAACAGAAACTGCTTTATTAAACATAATAAAGGACATTAATAATATCTCTTTGCTTTTTGGATCAATAAAAAATGGATATTTATATACAGATGTAAAATATAAAATAAATGAATTTGATTGGGATATGGATGGAACTGTTGAATCCACTTCACCTTTAAAACTAAAAATAAAGACTGAAAATGGTGAAGATTCTATTCCTTTTTATGATTTACTAAAAATCGATCAATTTCCAAGAGTTCTTGGAATAGATCCAGCTGGTGGTGATGCTATCTTTGATTATGAATTAATTAACGAAAATTTCAGCGAAAATTATAATCCAACTTTTGATGATAATGACTATATATTAATTGATGAAGGAACTACAGGGCAAATATCACTTATAACTGGATTAATAGGAATAATAGGAAAATCATTATTTATATATGATTTCAATAATCCTTCAGACAACATAAAAACAGTTTTAAAAAACAATGTTAATCTTATGGATAAAATAGATGAGATTTTAAAAAAACTTTTTAAAACCCCTCCTCCTCTTGATTCTGAGAAGATAACCGGATGGGAACTTGAGACCTATATATTTGGACATATACTATATTTTAAAGACTATAATACTTCTATTGAATTAATTAATACAATAAAAAATGAACTTATATCTTTACATGATATTTTAAATAAGATTTTTGAAGATAGAATTATGGATTATATTATTCAGCCACATGACCCAACCTCTGGCGATACTCCACCTATAAAATTAGAAGATTTTATTCCGACTATGGATAGTCTGAAAAAAACTGAAGAATTGGCACAGATAATACAAGACTCTTCAAAAGGTATAGATATTCCTTTAGAGTATAATAAAAATATAACCATTTATCCTGGTGTGTTTTTCAATAGTCCTGATGATTTTTCAAATTTAAATGTATTTTTACCAGATATTTATATAGAAGAAAGTAACAATTCAACTAATCTAATTGTTGAATTTCCAGATTCGACCTTTAAAGGATTAATTAGTGGTCTCGACAATAAAATAGAAATAAATTTAGAAGATTTTGGAAAAGAGAAAGGAACAATTTATCTTGAAGACATTACAATAATCGGAACATCCGTAACCTTTCAATGGACTCCAAAAAATATAAATAATGCTACAATTACATACGAATTAATTATAGATAATACAGAATGGCGTGTATGGGATTATATTGATGGAAATTTAAGTCCAAACGAATTAATAAGACTCGTCAAAACATCTGATACACAGGTCACTATTGATTTAAATGAAGGTAGTTATTTCTGGGCTGTTATAGGTTATGCAGATTTTGGTAATGGAAATATAGAAATTATTTACCCAGAAAATCCATACTGGTTCAATATATATGTTGAAGATACATTCTATTATGTAGATTTAATTTCACCAGAAAATGAATGGCATTCAACTGATGCTCCAGCTGAAGTTAACTTTGAATGGAAAGCATTTATCCACAAAAACAATATGGATGAACCTATAATAGTAGATAAATATGTACTTTATATAGAACAATTAACTGAACCATATAACTATTTTGAATATCAGCTCTCATCAGAAACAACTTCAATTTCACTAGATACAGGAAAATACAGATGGAATGTCATGGGATATTATCAGGATCCTGAAACCTTTGAAGAACATGAAATATATAGCGATTATTTTGAGTTTAAAATTGGAGATATTGAAGAAACTGCATATTTCTATAAAATGGATCCTCCTGATTATGTCTCATCTTTACCAGGAGATACTACAACAGATGTTTATTTCAGATGGGGTGTGAATAATCTAAATTCACAAACAGCTACAGCAAACATTTTCGAATTATATTACAGAGAAATAAATGATGATAATTGGTCAAAAGCTTCTGAAAATATAAACATCTTATGGTATGACGAAGATTATGGAAGTTATGAAGCAGAAATGATAATCCCTGAATTATCAGTTGGAAAAGAATATGAATGGAAAATTCGTGCATTTATCGATGAATCAAATTATATTGAAAGTGAAATATGGTATTTCTTTATCGAAGAAGGAACTTGGATGTTAGATTTGCATCTTATACAACCTCTGGATGGTGATGCTACACAAGCCAATAACATTGGATTTATATGGGGAATGGATCCATCTTATACAGGTGATTTCGAATTACATATACGACCTATAGATACCTGGGAAAATATGGATATATTAATTACTCCAGACGATTATTCAACAGGAACTGATATGTTTACTGGTGAAATGACATTTAATTATAACATAAATCTTGAAGATGGAGCTTACAAATACTGGTTATCATTAGCAAATGTTGAACCTGAAGAATATCAAGAAACAGAACACAGATGGTTTTTCGTCAATACAGAACCATATGAGGTTTTACTGGATTATCCAGAACAAAATGCTGTTTTTGATTACTATACTATTTGGTTTAGCTGGCATCACATAATGCCTCCACCTGATCCTGATAATCCTGCACCACTACAAAATATGAATTATATTTTTGAAGTAATAGATGAAGAAGGTAACATTATTTATAATACAAATCTTGAAAACCAATATTATGTAACTGTTGATTTTGATAATTCGGGAATTTATTACTGGCATATAATGGACGATAGTGGAAATATTATAAGCGCAACATTCACATTTGAAATAAAAGATATACGGGGAGAACCGGAAGAAAATAAATTACAGCTTTTTACCCCTTTAAACGGAGAATTTATTATATCATCAGAGCCTTTTAAGAATATAGGTTTTACATGGGAAGATCTTGGCGAGAATATTGAATATAATTTCTTTTTAAAACCTGCAAAAGAATTGATTGAAGCTGATACCAACTATATTGAACCTTTTGATTATGTTATTAATCCTGACTATAACCTAGAATTAAAAGATGGACCATATATATGGATGGTGAAAGGAAACAGAGACATCGATCGCTCTTATAATTCAAATATAAGAAGTTTCAATATTTCATCTTCAGATAATTCTATGGATATTGAGGTATATGATTCATTTGATAAAAGCGCTCGTGCTTTTGATACCATCTCTTTCTATGCTTCAAATACAGCAAATCAAATCGAATATCACATATTGCTTTTCACTCCATGGCAAAAGACTTGGGCATACCCCGATATTTTTGAGACATCATTAACTGGAAATCCAAATGAAGAAATTACTATAGAATTATGGCAATTATTTAACAAATTACAATATGGTGATATATATTATTATGCAATATTAGCAGACGATGGAAGCGAAACCATAATTTCTCCTGTAAAATCATTTATATACGATCCACTGTTGAAAGAAAATTACGTGTCATTTACTCCACAATATCTCGAGAATAATCAAAATACCTTCCAACTTAATACTTCAGGAAATGATTTAACAGAAGTTTATGGCATAGAATTTCATTTAAAAACTGATCCTGAAATAACCTTTGATGCTAGTAATATTTCCATTTCGGATTCCGATATAGATTTTTCATTAATAAAATCTTCCATAAAATTTGATGATTATACCGATGAAGAATATAAAGAAATTATTATATCTATAATATTCAAATCTCCTTTAGATTTATCAGATACAGAAATTGCATCTTTCACACTAAATAATGATTCCATTGTACATGGAACAACAATAGAAATTACTGATGCATTTATTTTATTTGAAGAAAATAAAGCGCCTGTTTCGCTTGAAATAGAAAATTCACTTGAAGTTTACGGACAATAGGAGGTGTTTTGAATGAAAAAATTCTTATATTTGTTTTTTATAATACTGATTATTTCACTGTTATTATCAGCCTGTATTCAAGACAATAAAGTTATAAATGAAAACAGTAATTTGAATATTTCAAGAATTATAGATATAAATTTTAATGATAAAGTTGCTGTTGTCACCTCAAAGGTGACAGCAGATTCTTTCGAATTTTTAATAACGAATGTTTCTCCAGATGAAATTGAAATTCCTTCAATGTTTATGAATATTGTAAAAGAAAAAGAAGATAAATTGTTAGTAGCAATTTCAACTATAAATTCCGTAAACACTGGTGATGTACTTTTAACCATTAAAACAAATAATTTTAATATCGAAAAAATTGATTATTTTTCAAGAAATACTTTAACCAAACAATATAATAATTTTGATCCTTATAACTGGAAATGGGGCGGATTGTTAGGTGATTTTAACCTGAGCGGAAAAGTGGATCTAACAGATTTTTCATCATTTGTTTATTATTATGGAATGAATTCATGCAATGAAGATGTACCTGATGAATTCTCAAGATTTGATATAGGTCCAGCTTTAAATATAGTTAATAAAGGTAATTGGAAATATGTTTACGACTATAAATTAGAGGACCAGCAAGTAAATATTATTGATTTTTCAATATTTACAGCAAACTATGGTTATAGTATTCTCGAAAGTCCTTCTGGAACAATTGTACTAAATAACAATACAGATATAACTTCAATCTCTACACCTGCTTATAATGATATTTTAACTGTTCTAAAAAGTCTTCCTGATGAAATACAGAATATTAACGATATATTTTTTAATCACAAGGAATATATTGAATCATTAATGCATGCCATTACAAATAATAATTTTCAGAATTTCATTTTAAATTTAATAAATATTCCTGAAAATTTAGAAGAATCATTAATTAACATAATAGAAGACCTTGGAGTATTTTCTCAAAAACTTTCCATAAATGATTATCTTGATGAAAATATAAAATGGGAAATAAATGATTTTGATTGGAATGGTGATGGAATTATAGATAATAATACAGAATTACATATAGCTGCTACTGTAACTTATTGTGGACAAGAACCACAAAAGGGATCTTTTGGCCTTTATACTGATATATTATTAAAACTTGATGATATAGATAATATTGAATTTATATGCATAGATAAAAACACACCAGGAGATGCTATATTTGACTGGGAGTTTTTGACGAAAAAAATGAATTATGAAGATCTTTCTGATTACTCTCTTACTTTTGATGAAAATGATTATCTAATAGTTGATGAAGGTTTGATTTCAATGATGGCTTTTGTATTCAATAATATCTATGTACGTGGAAATGCCTTTTTTCTATACGATTTAAATAATACATCTGCCACTATAACCTCCATTCTGCAAAGTGATTCTCCTGAGGCTTCTTTAGATGAATTATTTTTAACTTTGGCAAACGATTACACCATAACTGCATCTGAAATGGAAAATAACATTTTTGGTGAAATGTTAAAACCTCGAGATGATTTTTTCGAAACAAGAGTTGCTTCAATACAAAACTCTATATTCTCTCAAAAGGATATTGTAAAAATGGTATTAGAAGATTCGATTATAGATTATCTTCCACAGGAACATGAGATAACTTCAGGACCTTTAGAAACATTTAGCATATGGCAAATATACATATCTAATATTTTAAATTTGTTTATTAGCGATATTAATGTTCCAGTCCATATTTTCGGACCAATTATGATATATCCCGCTGTATTTTTCGAAAATCCAGAAGATTTTGAAGATTTAAGTATATATTTACCAGATATCACTCTTGAAGGAACTATTGATTCTAAAGAAATTGAAAAGATTATTATTGACTTTCCGGATCCTTATTTTAATGGATTAATGAGTGGAATTGAAAATCCATTAATAATATCTACTATTGATTTTAATCAACATATGCAAATACCTCAAATAATAAATTGTGAAATGGAAGGAATTACAAGAATACGACCAGATGAATTTGGTAATCCGACTCCAGAATTAGCTTTAAGGTTTGATGTGAATATATCTAATCCAGAAAGTGTTCAAAAAGTTGAAGTATATAAAAATGATGAATATATAACTGATTTATATTATGAAAGAGATAATTATTATTTCAATGAAGAAATTTTTGAGGTTATAACTTTAAATTCATACGAAGATACCAATTACACAATAAAAGTTTATAATTATAATAACGAAATAGTTGATTCAAAAGTCTTATATTTAGGAAAACTATATTCAGAAAATTCTTTAGAAATAACTTCTCCTTATAATTTTAGAACATATACTTCTGGAGAAAATATTATGCTTCAATGGAATAATAATTTAATTTTACCTTATGAAGGTGCAGAAATTAACATAGCAAAAATTGATGAAACAACACATATGGTTGACTGGGAAAATAGAATGAGAGTTGCTGATGATTATAATGATGAAACTCCTTATTTTTCAATTGATGATCTTTCATATACCATACCTTCCAGTTTTTTCGAGTCATCTGGAATGTATTTAATTGAACTGGTTATTTATAATTGGTCTGAAAATACTTCTTTTGAATATCATACTATTATTGAAATCCAATAACTTTTGATGAATATTTTTTATTAAAATAAATAAAGGTGCGCTAACAACGCACCTTTTACACTTTTCTTTTATATATAATTATTTGAATTCTATCAGAAACATCTTCAGACGTATCGGAAATGTCAGCAATCCTATGAACAAGCTTTTTTAACTGTATTTTTTTTGCAAGTGATATATTTAAAGAAAAGATCTTTCTAATAATATCTCTTTCAATAATATCTGTTTCATGTTCATAATTTTCTGTTTTTAATATCATTTCATTAGCCTTTTCAAAATTTTCAAACATTTCTTTAGCTGCTTCTTTTACTGCTTTATATGTTACCTGAGATTTTTTTATGAGTTCAACCAGATCTGGTAATATTTCATCTGGAACTGATAAATTTTGAAGCTCTATTTCATCAGCAACACTTTCTGCTTTATTTGCAATCCTATCCATAGATTCAACAGTACCAAGCAAATCCCCTCTGAAATTAGGCAAAAAAGCTCCTGAATACATTTCTAATTCTGCCTGCCTTCTAATTTTATCTGCTTCTGTTTCTGCATTCCTAACCTCATCCGCTAATTCTTTTATTTTTTCTGTTCCTTTATCTAAATTAATTATCAAATCCTCTAATTTTTCGATAGTATTATCAACAGCTTCAAGATGTTGATCAAATAATTCTATAATTTTTTTCTCTTTTTTACCAAAAAATAGTCCCATATTGGCACCTCCTGTTAAATACTTATTTTAAAAACTCCTCTAAACACAAAGTATATAATCGCTGTAATTATTCCTGCCGAAATAGGTGTATTAACCCATGCACTTAATATTTTGAGTAATATCTTTTTATTTGTTAATCTTGAGCCTCTTGCATATCCAGCACCGATTACTGCACCAACTATAGCCTGTGATGTAGAAACCGGGATACCCAGCAATGCATATATCCATACTGTTATTGATTCACCAAGCACAGCAATTGCCGCAGAAAAATAATCAAGTTCTATTATTTGACGGCCAACTGTCATCATAACTTTATAACTATATGTTAATACTCCAAAAGATATTGCAAGCCCCCCAACCAACGCTGCCGTACTAACACCTATTGAACTGGCAAACACACCCGTAATATTTGCAACATTATTTGCACCAAGAGAATATGACCCATACGCTCCAATAATAAGTGTAGCAATTTGAACAACTCTTTCTTTCATATATATAGACTTTATTTTATTAAAAGGAATTGATAGAATTTTATAGGAAATAAATCCAAAAATCATACCTCCAATTGGTGTCCCAACCCATGCCAAAACCAGTTTCAAAATTATTGACCAATTTACTCCACCTTCTATTAATCCAACTGCCATAATTGAACCAACTATCGCCTGAGAAGATGAAACAGGAACTCCAAAATACGTCATTACTGTCATTGTAATTGCTGCTGACAATACTGAAATTGATCCAGAAATCAGGCTCTGTGCTGTAACATTACTAATTGTTTCTATTCCCTTGGCTCCTCCTAATACAGCTCCAATTAATATAAAAATTGCAGAAATAATAGTAGCTGTTCTATATTTTACAATTCTATTTGATACCGCTGTACCAAAAATATTAGCTGCATCATTTGCACCCAATGACCATCCAAAAAATACTGCCGGTAATAAATAAAAAAACACATTCCCACCTTCTTTATTATAACTCAAATATATATAGTATTATATTTTATAATAAAAAGGTGAAATTATAAAATTCAAAAGAACTCAATAACATTTGATTACAAATATTTAAACCTAAATATAATCGCAATTCTATATTTTATAAAAAAATAAAAAAAGAGGAATTACCATTCCTCATTTAAATCCTTTTATATCTGGCAACTCCTCTTTCTTATTGAAGAAATTCTTTAAATTTTCCAATTCAGAATCTAAAATATTAGGATTAACAATAATTTTAAAACTTAAACCTATTAAAAATGTTTTGATTAATTCCGTTGTATTTTCTATATTTTCCAAACCTATTTCATGCATCTTTAAAAATTCTTTTATTGTATTGGTAAAATTCATATCAAGCAATCTCGCTTTTCTTGAAACTTTTTTTTGCCTATATGGATAAGTCAATATTTGAGAAAAGGCTATCATATATTTTGGTGGAGTATATATTCTTCTAATTTTTTCTTCAGCAGTCATAGTTCTTTTTTTAAAAAATTCATTTATCCAATCTTCTAAAATACTTTCACCTGTAGCAACTAATGCACCATCTTTGGATCCGAAATAATAGTGTAAAGAAGCTATCGTTAAATTAGACATCTCAGAAATATGTCTGGTAGTTGCTTCAGCTATTGATTCTTCCGTTATTATTTTAATTATAGAATCCATTAAATTTTCTTTTCTTTTTGCTCTTAATGTTGGATTTGGCCTTCTTGCCATAAAAATTAACCTCCTTTTTATCATTTTATAAACAAATTATATCATCATTTTATATCATTGTCAAATCACCTGATATATTAATGTAGTTAATTTTTTGCAACAAAACAGTTTCTAAATATTCTCTAAAATTTTAAAAAGGGTGTCCAAAAAGTTTTATTAGTTCTTTTTACAGTTGATAATAAAAAAAGGCGCTTTCGCGCCTTTTTTTATTCTGCTAATTCTTCATTTTCGACCAACAAATTTTTAATTTCCTCAATCATCCTATTATATGCATCTTCAGCAGTAATCTTGTCATATAAGAAGTCACTTGTAATAGTACCTAATGATTTTCTAATATCATACCATGCTGCAGGTTTTGGATCCGGAACAGCTGTTTTCAATGAATTCAATGCTATTACAGGTTTTTCATCATTTGCCACATATGACTTCCATTGTGGTGTCTCAACAACATCTTTTCTAACAGGTACATATCCTGTATTTACTGCCCAATATGCCTGATTAACTTTATCTAATAAAAATTTCATAAACATCCATGCTGCCTGTTTTTGAGCTTTTGATGCCCATGCAAACATTATCAAATCTGTTCCTGCTATTGGTGAATGAGGTACTCCATCAACAGAAGGTAATGATGCCCATGTCCATTCATATTTCCCTTTTATTGATTTTTCTACATATGGTTTTCCTGCTATTGTCCCCATATACATTGCTATCTGTCCATTTCCAAATGGATCATTTAAATATCCTCCTTGCACAAATGCAACCTCGTCTGTTTTTAATTTTTTCATGAAGTTTAATGTTTTGATTGTTAAATTTTTATCCAAAACGATTTTCCATTTTCCATTACCTGCATAATCTAATACTTTTCCATTCATTGCATACAAAAATGTTTGAAAATCATCTACAGTAGTTCTATATCCTAATCCGTATTGATCTATCTGACCATCGCCATCAACATCTTCTGTTAATTGTTTTGCTACTTCATATAACTCGTCCAATGTTTTTGGTGGTTCTACACCATATAAATCAAACAAATCTACGTTATAATATGCTGTATATACACTTTTATTAAATGGAATTGAATAAATGGTATCTCCCCATACTGAAATATCTTTAAATACTTTGTATATCTGATTTTCCCATACTTGTTTAAATTCTGAATCCCCATATATAAACTTATTTAATGGTTCAACTATTCCTTCACTTTGAAGGTATTTTGATGTCCAGTTTGAATATGCCTGGGCTATAACTGGCAAATTATCTCTTGTTCCTTCATTATATGCAACAACTGTACTCAATAATTTCCTTGATAATGCACCGTAATTACCCACATAAACTGGAACGACCTCAACATACGGATTTTCTCTATTAAATGCTGCAACTAATTCCTCTAACGTTTTACCATGTCCCCCACCCATAGCATGCCAGAATTCAACTTTAATTTTTTCACCAAAAGAAAAAATCATAACAAACAACAATAAGGCTACCAAAAGCAATTTTTTCACCTATAACACCTCCTGAATAGATTTGATGAACATGATATTATACTACATGAAACATAACAAAATCAAATTAAATTTTTTCAAGTATTTTTAATAATTCCTTTTTAATTACATCTAATCCATTATTATTAATTATTTTAAAGTCATATTTATATTTTATATCTTTCTGAGCTAACATTATATTTTTAGCTTTTTCAACAGATATTCCCCTTAACTTTGTTAATCTTTCCAACCTATTTTTTTCTGACGACTCAACAAATATTATATAATTGCATATTTTATCCAGTCCTATTTCTTTTATCAATGCTCCATCTATAAATATTTTCTTTGCGTTTAAATTTTTAATTATTTCTTCTACTTGTACCTTTATTTTCGGATGGGTAATCGAGTTTAGTATTTTTAATTTATTTTTATCTTCAAAAACTTTTTTTGCCAGTTTTTTTCTATCTATCTCACCATTTTCGAATATATTTTCTCCAAAATTCTTCTTTAACTTTTCTTTTACTTCGTTATCTTTAAGAACTTCATGTCCAATTTTATCCAAATCGAGAACAATATAGCCAAGATCCCGAAGAATCCTGGCTACCGTACTTTTTCCACTACCAGCATAACCTGTTATGCCAATAATTTTCATAATATAAACTTTTCCTTTTTTTCAAATTTTTCTTTTACTTCATTTGCAAAATTCTCATAACCTTCTCTACCCATCAAGGCATATGTAACTTTTTTACCAAGTTCAACTCCAGGTTGATCATAGGCATTTATTTCGAGTAATTTTCCCATTATAGCTGTCTGAAACTCATAAACAAAGAAAAACTGTCCTACATTAAATGCGTTTATTTCCGGAAAAACAACTTTCATATTTGGCTTTCCGTGTTCTGTTAATGCATATTCTGTACCAAATAATTCTGTGTTTAATAATTCGGATAATGTTTTTCCACCTAGATATGAAAGAGTTGAAAATTCTTCATGTATTTTGGGTATTTTTATATCTCTTTCAAACTTTTCTAACTTTATAAATGTAACCACTTTATCATCAGGACCTTCATTATATAATTGTACTTGAGAGTGTTGATCAGTTGCGCCCAAAGCTTTAACAGGAGTTTGACCTACGTTCACTACTTCTCCATTAATATTATATTTTTTTCCTAAGCTTTCAGCCCACAATTGTCTATACCAATCTGCTAATAATAACAATTTGTTTGAATATGGCATCATTACCGAAATATTATACCCCTTTTTATAATAAAGAAAATGTAATAATGCATTTAATGCTGCTGGATTTTCATAAATATTTTTATTAGATACTTTTTCAAACATTGCCTTGGCACCATTTATTAAATCTATTATATCTATTCCTCCTGCTAAAGCAGATAATAATCCCACAGGAGTTAAAACACTGAATCTTCCACCTACTTCTTGTGGAATTTCTAATGTTTCGATTCCCTCTTCTTTTGCAATTTTTCTCAAAATACCATTCTCAGGATCTGTAGTAAATATTATATGTTTTTTCGGATCTAACCCATAGCTCTCAATTATCCCTCTTGCAATTAAATAATTAGACATTGCCTCTGCAGTTGTTCCGGATTTTGAAATAACATTAAATAATGTCTTATGTGGGTTAATCTGATCTAAAATAGATGCAACAAAATCAGGATCAACATTATCAACAATAAATATTTTGGGAGTTTTTTTATTTTCCATATAATTATAATTTAATGGGTTTAATGTGGTTTGCAAAGCAATATTACCAAGAGCAGATCCACCTATCCCTAAAACTACAAAACTTTCAAATGACTGAATCCATTCCTGAATATCAAGTATTTTATCTAAATATTTTGTGTTTTCAAGTAAATTTATAAAACCAGGCTTTTCATCAAGAATTTCTGAGATTATTTTCTCTATTTTTTCTTTATATTCATTTATTTCTTCATATTTGATTCCTTTATCTATATTGGGAAAAAACATATTAGTAAAATCAAATTTTATTCCTTTCATATTACCCCTCCCATAACTGAAATGATATTAATAAGTTAATATACTTTCAACTCTTAAATTTGATAATTTTTCTCTTGGATTTAAAAAACTCAATTCAATTAAACATAAAACACCTGAAACTTCTGCTTCTAATTTTTTTACCAATGTTTCTATAGCCTGAATTGTACCACCTGTCGCCAAAACATCATCTACAACCAATACTTTTTCACCTTTTGATAATGCATCTTTATGCATCTGAATTTTCGCTTCACCATATTCAAGTGAATAAGAAACTTCAACTATATCATATGGCAATTTTCCTGGCTTCCTTATAGGAACCAATTTTTTCCCTAACTTGTAGGCAAGAGCTGATCCAAATAAAAAGCCCCTCGCTTCTGGAACTAAAATTGTGTCAAAATCTAATTTTTCCACTTTTCTTGCCATTTCATCTATTACTTCTCTGAATGCAGCAGGATTAGCGAGTAGAGGTGTTATATCTTTAAATATTATACCCGGCTTTGGAAAATCCGGTATATCTCTAATATACTTTTCAAAGTTCATTTTTATTCCTCCTTAATTTTTATTGACACAGGTATTTTACCATATTTTTTTTAAAATACAATATATATACTTAATATTTATTTCGAAGAACTACCTCTGCTTACACAAAACTTAAAAGTTTAAAAAATAAAAAAGGCCTCTAATTCGGCCTTTTTTTATTTTTAATATTATACGATAAGAAAAAAACTATTTTCTTTTCTAATTCTATTAGAGTTACTTTATTACCTTCTTTTAGTGTTTCAAAAGCAGCTTTTAAAACAAGAAGTCTTGGATATTTATTTAATGTTATTTTAACTGGATCAAGTTTATTAAAGTTTTCTTTACTTTCAACATCTAATGTTTTCATTTTTTTATCACTCCCTTCAAAAAAAACACTTGACAAAAATAAAATTAGATGTTATAATCTAATCGCTTAAGTTAATTGGGCTCGTAGCTCAGTTGGTGAGAGCTTCCGGCTCATAACCGGGAGGTCGGTGGTTCGAATCCACCCGAGCCCACCAAAACGACGGGGTGTTTACCCCGTTTTTTTATACCCATTTATTATTTTAATATATTTTATTTTTTTTGTCAAGTTTTTTCAATTTTTATGTTAATTTTTTAAATCCATATTGAAAAATATATTTTCCAACAAGAATAATATATATAAATTATTCACTTCCCTTTTTTATTCATATAATTTTATGATATAATATTAATTAATCGGGTGATATATTAATAAAAGGGTGGTGTTTATGAATAAAAAGTTACTTTTAATATTAATTTTATTTAACTCATTGCTTTTATATGCCGTAAGAATCATTCCTATATCGGGCAATATTATAGAAGGAAAGTTACTTTCAATAAACAATTCACAATTTTTTTTAAAGGTAAATAATAAGGTAACTAAATTACCTATTTCCGAAATAAAAACTTTTGAATTTTCTGATGATGAAAAAGAAATGATGTTTTTTTCATTAAACAATAATTATACATTCAAAGGTTATTTGCTTCAGATAGAAAATAATATCTTTATTTTCAAAAACGATGATAAGTTTTTTTATATACATAAGAATGATCTAAAAATAATAGTCACAAAAAGAAGAATTATTTCCAGTATAATAGCTACTGATTTTGGAAGGTTTTATTTTACGCCTGTAAAAATTATTTCGAATAAATTATGGACTATAAAAACAAGATATGGTATCTTTTCTTTACCTATAAATACTATAAAATCATCTTTCAGACCAGATATTTCAAGTATTAATAAAAATATTGTATATTTAACAAATGGAGACTATTTCTTTTATAACTCGGTATCTATAAAAGATTCCTTATTTGATTTTTCTATATATAATTTCAATATAAATATTCCAAAAGAAAAAATATTATTTTTAAAAGATTATTCATATATTCCATTGAAAATTTCTTCTGAAAAAAAATACAGACTCAATATAAATGGAAATAATTATTTTTTAAATAACTACAAAATTTATGATAATAAAATTTTTCTGGATAATATCGTTATTGAAAACCCGAAAATTAACTTTATATCCAATTCTATAATAAATTTATTTGTTATAAATGATGTTTTTTATAGCGGAGTTTCTATTGATGAAGAATATTTTTACGCAATTGGATATTCAAAAAAACTGTATGAATTTGATATATCCCACGGAATACATCATACATATAATTTAAATTCTTATTCTTATGATTTTCCTGTAATTTATGATAATAAAATATTTATATCCGAATTCAGAAATAATTTAAGCATTATCGATAAAGAAACTAACAAAATAAAATATCTAAAAGTTGATAATCCATATTCTGGAGTTACTATTTTTAATGAAAAAGATTATTTGTTGCATTTATGGTCTGAGAAATTATTATTAATTAACGATGAAAATATATTATATTCATATAACGTTATTACATCAAAAAGAAGTCCTTTGATTGATTACGAAGGATATATTATTGATCTGGATATTGGTGGAAATTTATATAAGTTTGATAGCAATTTAAATATTGTATTTTATATAAATTTAAATGGGAAAACAGATTATTTTAATATTGATAGTATGAATAATATTTATATTTGTGGCCCTGATAAAAACTTTACTGTTTTAGACAAAAATGGCAAATTACTATATTCATATGAATTAGACAATATTCCTTATTCATTTCCTCTCATAGATGAAAAAAATAAAATAGTTTATGTCGCATCAAAAGATACATATTTATATGCTTTGAAAAATGGAAATATTTTATGGAAGAAAAAAATAGGATATGTCCCTGGAACTGGAGTTTTGACTGAAAAATATATTATCTTAAATACATTAGATCAGGATATTTTATTTATAAATAAAACAACAGGTGTTGTGGAGAAAAGTTTTAACCTGGGATATGGTGCAACTCTATCGATGGATAATAAAGGTTTCTTATATTTCGCTTCTTCAAAAGGAATTGTTGCTATTATTGATGTTAATGATTTTGTTTTAAATCAATATAAATTTAATCCAAAACATACGGGAAATCCATATATAAAATAAAAAAGCCCATTACGGGCTTTTTTATTAAAATATTAATCCACCATTGTTCCCTTTGTTATTTTTTTTCATTTGTTCCAATTGATTTAATAAATCCGGAGAAGCTATACTAATATCCGGGCCTTCCGCCTGTTGAAGCATTTGTTTCAATTGTTCTTCATATTCCTTCATTTTTTTCTTCATTTCTTCTAAATCGATTTTTATCCAATTTAATATATCCTTAGACATTTCTTTTGCCTTTTCTTCAGGCAATTCTAAGCTTTTCCCTTCTAATTCTGTATGGGCTTTAAATTCATCTTTAATAGCATCCACCAGATTTTCTTCTGTTAATAATTCATTTTTATATAACACTCTTAATGCTATATTAGTTCTGAATTTTAAATCCTCTAAAGACATTTCTAAACCTTCTAATTTTGCCATAATAACATTTATAAGTTGATCTAAAGACACCTGCATCTTAAAACCTCCCTTTCTTTTCTCAATAAATTATATAAATACTTCTTTAAATTACTATTTCTTTTATTTCATAAATAATAATTTTACTTATCTTTTTATGTTATAATAAGGAACATCAAAAATTATATCCTAACCCTGCTGCTTTATGTGATTTTAATTTTTTCATTATTTCTGTATAATCCATATTGTGTTTTTCCGATAGTTCTCTTACGGTTTTTTCAAAATCATAATCATTTTTCTTAAGCATTATTGAAACTTCATCATATCCAAAAACGTCTATTAACGGTGTTATTAAAGTAAATGATTTTGCAAGGTTTTCTTTACATTTTGATTCATCCGGTTCTATTAATTTTATATAATTTTTTAAAGATATAACTGCATTTTTTAAAAATTTTATTGATTTTAATGTGTAATGAATTATCAATGGTGTAAGATGGTTTAATTCTAAATTCCCCAAACTGGACGCAGTTGTTATTAAGTTATCAAAAGAAATTACACTCATTGATAATTGAACCACATATTCTGGAATTACAGGATTTACTTTTCCTGGCATAATTGAACTTCCTGCTTGAATTTTTGGTAATATTATCTCATTTATTGCATTTGAACCTAACAATCTAATATCATTGGATATTTTTATTAAATTCACAGCTAAAGATTTTAATAAGCCACTAATTTCTGAAAAAACATCTAAATTTTGAGTAGTATCTATAAGATTTTCTGCTTTTGCTATTCCTATTTTTGTAATTTCCCTCAATTTGTTTGTAATTTTCAAAATATAATCTTTTGGTGCAGATATACCCGTACCTATGGCTGTTCCTCCAATATTAACGCTTCTTATTCTTTCTTCTACTTTATATAATCTCCATCTATCTCTACTTAATGCGTCAGCCCAGGCCCCAAATTCCTGCCCCAATAAAATAGGGACCGCATCCATTAGCTGTGTTCTTCCTATTTTTCTTATCTTTATAAAATCCTTTTCTTTTTCTTGAATCTTATCCTGAAGTTTAATTATTTTTTCAATTAATTCTCTTAAATCCTTTATAATTGCTATTTTTCCTGCAGTTGGAAAAACATCATTTGTTGATTGATGCATATTCACATGATCCAAGGGGTTAACTATATATTCTGATTTTTGCCCTCCTAAAATTTCTGTAGCTCTATTTGCAATTACTTCATTTATATTCATATTTATAGACGTTCCTGCTCCTCCACTTAAAGGATCTACAATTATCTCTTTTTTTAATTCCGGCCATTCTTCACAACTTTTAACTATTGCCTCTGATATCTCCTTATCTAAATATCCTAATTCATAATTAAGTATAGCCGCTGATTTCTTAACCATAAACATTGCCCAAATGAAACTTTCACTAAAAATTTCACCTGTTTTAGGAAAATTCTTTAAAGCCCTATGTGTATGTATTCCATAATAAACATTTTCAGGAATCAGAACTTCTCCAATAAAATCTTTTTCTACTCTCATAATCCACTCCTTATACTTTTTTTAATTCTGGAAAAATGTCAAGTGCTCTATTTAATACACCGTGTAAATAAGATATTATTACCCCGTAATTTACTATTGGAATTTCATACATCTTTGCTATATTTATTCTCCTTAACATACTTTTTCTGGTAAGTGTACATCCTCCACAATGTATTATTAGTTTTGCATCTCTAACAATTTCATAATCTGGAAATTCTGTGCCAGCAAAAAATTCTATATTTAAATTTATACCCAGATGGTTGGTAAGCCATCTTGGTATTTTTACTCTTCCAATATCCTCTGTTAAAGGTCTATGAGAACATCCTTCCATAATAATAATTTTATCATTTTCTTTTAAATTTTCAATTGCTTTTACACCTTCAGATAAAATTGCCAGATCACCTTTATGTCTGGCTTCTAAAATTGAAAATGTTGTTAAGGGAATATCTATGTCTATATCAGAAACAACTTTCATTACACTTTGTGAATCTGTCACTACAAGATCTGGTTTTTGATTCAATTTCTCTATTGTATATCTTAACTCTCTTTCTTTTGTAACTATTACAATTGCTTCTCTATCTAATATTTCTCTTATTGCTGTTACCTGAGGCATTATTAATCTTCCTTTTGGTGCCCCTAAATCTATAGGTACTACTAATACTATTAACTGCCCTGGTTCAATTAAATCGGCTATTAACGGGACTTCTTCTAAAGGCGGTAAAATCATAGCTATTTTTTCTTTTAATCTTTCTATATTCTTTTTCTCTTTTGCCGAAATTTCAATAATTTCTTTTGTATATTTTAAATATGATTTCTTAATAATATCAATATTTTTTATTTCATCTATTTTGTTTATAACCACTAAAAAAGGAATATCAAGTTTTTTGAAATTATCTATCAGCATTTTTTCATATTCAGAAATATTATCAGTTACAACCAATAATGCTATATCTGCTTTATACAAAGCTTTACTTGCTTTTTTTACTCTTTTTTCACCAACTATTCCAGTATCATCAATACCCGGAGTATCAACCAATGTTACCGGTCCTAAAGGTGCAAGTTCCATACTTCTATAAACTGGATCTGTCGTTGTGCCTGGCATATCGCTTGTAATTGCAACCTCTTGATTTAATATTGCATTTATTAACGTTGATTTTCCAACATTTCTTTTACCGGTAATTGCTATATATTTTCTATATCCTTTTATTGCCGAAGCCATAGCTTTCCTCCTTATTAACTATTTAATAATGGTAATTTTCTTAATGTATATGGTGGAATTCTTAATCCCATATTAACAATTTGTCTGGCAGTATCTAATAAATCAACTTTTATCTTTTCATCGTATATATTATAATTTTCTCTATATTTATCAGGTGTTAAATTAACCATAATAACATTACAGCCACAATTAAGCGCTTTAAATTGATATTTTCTATCTATTGTTCCCAAAGCTGTTGTTGCTGGCATCTGAGCATATGGTATTGCTAATCTCGTTGCTGCATATGCATTTAAAGTTAATTCTGCAGAACCATTTTTATATTCTTCAAGTGGTGTATTATGTGTTGCGATAAAAGGACCTATACCTATCATTTTTATATTATGGTTTTTCATGAATATTATATCCTTTGCTATATCTTCAATCGTCTGACCAACAAGACCTATAATATTCCCAGACCCGGTAATATATCCTAATTTTACAAGATAATCCAACAATTCTATTCTTTTATTATAATCTTTATCTGGATGTATATTTTCAAATAGGTTCTTATTAATCGTTTCATGTTTTAATAAAACCTTTGAAGCTCCTGCTTTTCTAAACCTTTCATAAGCTTTTTTGCTTCTTTCTCCTATAGATATAGAAACCGCTGTTTTTAATTCATGGTGTATTTTATAAATCAAATTCTCTAACTCTTCATCACTATAATAATCATCTTCCCCAGATTGTAATATTATAGTGGTCAACCCCATGTTCACTCCATTTCTTGCTATTTCAAATATTTCTTCTGAAGGGATTCTATACCTTTTTACCTGCTTATTTTGCGCTCTTATTCCACAATAATAACAACTTTTTTTACAGTAATTGCTAAATTCTATTACTCCTTTCAAAGTTATTATATCTGTATTTAATCCTTTGTTAACAATATCTGATATTTTAAAAATTTTTTCTCTTTGACTTTCATCTTTTAAAGATAATATCCATAATATCCTTTCATAATCTAACGTTTGATTTTCTAAAAAATAATCTATAATATTTTTTATTTCATCAGGCATCTCTAATCTTATATTAGTTAATTTTTCATATACTCTTTCAACTCTCTTTGATATTATAATCACCACCTAAAAATATAAATCTTAAAAATATAAATCTCTTTCTCCATTTTTAACCTTTTCTATTTTTTCAAGTAATTGTTCTTTCAATGGATTATTTTTCATATTTTTTATTTCTTCTTCTATTCTTCTAATACCTATTATTTTTGTTTTTTCAGGTGCATAATCTTCTATATATTCTAAAAATGTTAATATTGCATTTGGAGTACAAAATCTTTTCACAAAACCTGGAATAGCAAATTCCATAAAATGTTCTCCTGTTCTTCCAAGTCTATAACATCCTGTACAAAAAGATGGCAAATAACCTTCTTCAGCTAATTCCTCAATAATTTGATCTAATGTTCTATTATCTCCTAATAAAAATTGACTTCTTTTTAATTTTTCATCATCACTTTCATGATAACTCCCAACACCAATTGAAGATCCACCATCAATTTGAGAAACTCCAAATTTCATTACTTCATTTCGTATTTTTACCGGTTCGCGTGCTGTTAAAATCAACCCTGTATAAGGTACCGCCAATCTTAATATTGCTACTAATTTTTTAAAATCATCATCTGAAACTGTATATGGAGGCCTTTCAGCAAGAGGCGTATCTAATGCTGGTTCCATACGAGGAAAAGATATAGTATGCGGACCAACATTAAATCTTTCTTCAAAATGAATTGTATGATATAATAATCCCATAGCTTCAAATTTCCAATCATATAACCCAAATAACGCACCAATTCCTACATCATCAAGTCCTGCCTCAAACGCTCTATCCAAACCATACAATCTCCAGTGAAAATTAGATTTTGGACCACTTAAATGATATTTTTTATATGTTTCATAATGATACGTTTCCTGAAATATTTGAAATGTACCAATCCCTACTTCTTTAAATAATTTATAATCTCCAACTGTCTGAGGTGCTGCATTTACATTTACTCTTCTAATTTCACCCTTACCTACTTTTGTTTCATAAATAGTTTTTATTGTTTCTGTCATAAATTTAGCATCATATTTAGGATGTTCCCCAAAAACCACTATCAAACGTTTATGTCCTTTGGTTTCCAGCGCTTTTACCTCTTCAACAACTTCATCTAAAGACAGACTCCTTCTTTCAATATGTTTATTGGTAATTCTAAATCCACAATATTGACAATTGTTTATACATTCATTACCTATATATAATGGAGCAAATAAAACTATTCTATTACCATATATTCTCCTTTTTAATTCTCGCGCGCCTTCAAATACTTCTTCCAATAAATCTTTATTTTCTACATTAAGTAATGTTGCCATTTCTTCTGGTTCAAGCCTATTTTTATTTAATGACTTTTGAATGATTTCTCTTACTTTTGCTGGATCAGGATTTTTAGTTTTCTCCAATAATTCAGATATTGTTTCCTGAGGAATAAATGATTTCAAACTATCTTTATCTTTAATATAAAACATACTATCACCTCATATCTTTAATGTTGTTGTTTTTACTTTAACAGATTCTATCTGCCCAATTTTCCCGGATAATGCTCCTAATTCGTCGGTCGTCATTTCAACAACCAAAAATATTATCGCTACATCTTTCTCTCTCATTGGATATCCTACTCTTAAAAGTATTTTTTCTCCATAATTGTGTAAAATATCACTTGCTTTTTGGTAAGCCAACTCCCTGTTATACACTATTATAGATACTGTACTAATTTTATTTTCCATAAAAAATCCCCCTTCCTTATATAACATCAAAGGAAGGGGAATATTATTATCCCGTATTATTTCCCCTCCCTTGATGTTAGGATTACTCCCTTCATCTCAGGAGAAATTATTCACTTTATATGTGATTATTATAACAAATGTTTATTACAAAAATATTAAAAAGGAATAGCCAGACGGCTATTCCTTTATTCAACATCAATTACTTTTTCTGATTCCCAAAGCCCATGTATATTACAATACGAATGAGCTATTAATGTTCCTTTTTTTGATAATTTTACATAAGTTAATACATGTGGTTCTGTTACTGATGGACCAAACTCAAATCTTCCTAAATGAACTGTATTTGGGTCATTTTCATAATGAATATATAAATCTATCCAGGATATATGATGCTCTACTGTGTTAGGGTGTGGTATATCCTTTCCAACTTGAATTTCAATTTTAAATAATTCATCAGCTTTAACTTTTTCTGGAGCATCTATTACAGGTACATGTTTTTCATTTTTAAAATCTGCACTTTTAATTACATCACCTAATTTCATTTTTTTCACCTCACTAAAATTCTTTAAATTTTTCTTTTGAAGCACCACAAACTGGACATTTATCCGGAACTTCATCAAATGTTGTATATCCACATATTTCACATATAAATATTTTTTTATCTTCTAAATCTTCATTTTTTTCTAAATATTCTTTCGCCTCTCTATACATTTTTTCATGTATCTTTTCTGCTTCCAAAGCAAAATGAGCACTTCTTACTGCTTCTTTTTCTTCCTGAAACTCTGATGAATTTTTATATACTGGATACATCTCTTCAACTTCAAAATGTTCTCCAGCAGCAGAATCTTCTAAATTAGCATCTATAGCTCCTAAATATCCTAAAGCCTTGAAATGGTTTCTTGCATGAACAAATTCAGCATATGCTATTGCTCTCCATAATCTCGCCAAATTTTCTTTCCCCTGTGCTTCAGCATCTTCTGCGTAAATTGAATATTTCATATGTGCTTTTGATTCTCCACAAAATGCATCTTCTAAAAACTTCCTTGTCATTTCTCTTTTCACCATATTTCCACCCCCTATAAAGTTTATTACAAAATTAAAATTATTACAGAATAAGTATATATCTTATAATTTAACTAATTGTTTCTTTTAAGTAAATTATCAGTTAACCAAATTAATTTAAAATTAATTTTGTCAGAATCGAATTTTTACCTTTATTTTTTCTATTATTTTATAAACTATTATGATTTTAAAATAAATGTATGTTATAATAATATGAGACTTATAATAGAGAAACTTATAAGAAGCATTTATAATCGGAGGGAATTTATGGATGATAGAATATTGGATCCAGCAGAAAAAAATGAGGAAAATACTATAATAAACCTCAGACCACAATATTTAAAAGAATATATAGGTCAGGAAAAAGTTAAAGAAAAATTAAAAATTACTATTAACGCAGCAAAAGAGAGAAAAGAACCTCTTGATCATATTTTGTTGGCTGGACCTCCGGGGCTTGGTAAAACCACATTGGCAAATGTTATAGCAAATGAAATGGGAGCCAATATACAAATAACAAGTGGACCAGTTCTGGAAAGAGCTGGTGATTTGGCTGCTATTTTAACAAATTTACAAAATGGCGATGTTCTATTTATAGATGAAATACATAGAATAAATAGATCAGTCGAAGAAATTTTATATTCTGCTATGGAAGATTTTCAACTGGATATTGTCATTGGAAAAGGTCCTGGAGCCAGATCGATAAGAATTGATCTTAATCATTTTACTTTAATTGGTGCAACTACAAGAACAGGATTAATTGCGGCACCATTGCGAAGTAGATTCGGAATAATAATGGAAATGAATTTTTATCCTCCAGAGGAATTAAAAAATATAATAATAAGAAGCGCAAAATTATTAAATGTGAAAATAGAAAAAGACGCTGCTTTGCTTATAGCCATGCGTTCAAGAGGAACTCCCAGAATTGCAAATAGATTATTAAAAAGAGTTCGTGACTATGCACAGATAAATAATAACGGTATTATAGATATAAATTCTGTTGAAAAAACAATGACATTACTTGAAATAGATAATGAAGGTCTGGATGATATGGATAGAAGAATATTGAAAACTATAATAAATTTCTACAATGGAGGCCCTGTTGGTTTAAAAGCTTTGGCTGCTTCTCTTGGTATTGAAAGCGATAGTATTAGCGAAGTCTATGAACCATATTTGCTTCAAAAGGGGTTTTTAGTAAGAACACATCGCGGAAGAATGATAACTGAAAAAGCTTTAAAACATCTTGGTTTTTCTTCAAATAAAAAATTATATTCATTATGGGGGAAGTAATATGGAATTTATTATTGACAATTTAAAAACCATAAAAACTAATATTAAAGAACACTCTAGTAAATTCAATAGAAATTTTGAAAATATTAGATTAATAGCAGTTTCAAAAACTTTTCCTATTCAGTATATAAAAAAAGCATATGAAACAGGTATTAAAGATTTTGCAGAAAATAAGGCTCAGGAATTAAGAAATAAAGCCGCAGAATTAAAAGATTATAACATTAGATGGCACTTTATCGGTAGAATTCAAACAAATAAGATTAAATATATTGTACCAATTTCAGAATATATTCATTCTGTTTATAGAGAAAAAGAAATAAAAGAAATAGATAAAATAGCAAAAAAATATAACAAAATTCAAAAAATATTAATAGAAGTAAATATTTCCGGTGAAGAAACAAAAGGCGGAATTAAACCTAATGAATTAAATGAATTTTTAAAACAAGCAGAAAAATATGAAAATGTTAAAGTGGTTGGTTTAATGACAATGGCTCCTTATACTGATGATCATGATACTATAAAAAATGTTTTTTGCGAGTTAAAAAATTTAAGGGACTCTTTTATAAAAAAATTCCCTGATTTAAAAGAATTATCAATGGGAATGAGCAATGATTATGCTATCGCTATTGAATGTGGCTCTACTATGTTAAGAATAGGTTCTCTTATTTTCGGAAAAAGAAATTACAATCCAGGAGGTTGATAACTTTGTTTATATTTGGTAATTTATTTTATGCATTGGCAGTAGTTTTAAGGATTGTTATAAATTTTTTTGAAATTTCAATAATTATCTCAGCGTTATTTAGCTTTATATCATTTAATTATCATCATCCTATTAGGCAATTTTTTGATTCAATATCAGAAATTATAGAAAGACCTATTAGAAGATATTTAAATCTAACCTTTGGAATGTTTGATTTTACACCATTTGTTGCTATATTACTATTAGTTTTACTGGATAATTTCCTTGTCACAACATTATTTGATCTTGCCAGACTATTGAGGTGATATTTTGTGAAAGCTATTCTATTTTTTAATCCTTTAAAAGCACGAAAAGATGAAATTCAAGAACAATTTTTTGATATATTTCATAATAATGATATTGAAATCTTAAAAATTATGCCTGCTGGCTCTGCGTTAGCTGATAATTCTTTATATCAACAGGCTGATATATTTATTGTTTTAGGTGGAGATGGAACAGTATTAAGAGTAGCAGAACTCTCGGCAGAAAATTCTGTACCTATTATTGGTATTAATTTAGGTACATTAGGATTTTTAACAGCCTATGATAGTACAGAAATAGAACAGGCCGCTAAAGATATATCTTCTAATAATTTACACTATTCAGATAGATATCTACTGGAATGTTATGTTGGTGGAAAAAAACTTATATCTCTAAACGATATTACAATTCAAAAAAGTCAACCAATTGGAACTGTTGATATTGAAATACTGATAAAAGGAGAAAGTGTTTTAAACTATTCTGGAGATGGTGTGATTTTATCAACTCCAACTGGTTCTACAGGTTATGCTTTATCTATGGGAGGACCTATTATAGAACCAACATTAAACTTGATAACCATAAATCCACTTGCTTCCCATTCATTAAATATTCGACCTCTGGTAATTTCTCCAGATAATTATATTGAAATTATTATACATCATATTGATGCTGGAAATGCTTATGTTACTGTCGACGGTGATATTGTACACAGAATAGAAGCTGGAATGGCAGTTGTAGTTTCTTCATCAGAAAAAAAAGTAACTCTTGCCCAAAAAAATGATTATTCTTTTTTTAAGGTATTAAATAACAAATTGGGTTTTGGAAGGAGAATTATATGATAGAATTATTATCTGAAAAAACTCAAAAAGAAGTTATCTCTTTTCACAATGAAATATTAAAAATGGGAAGACTTGTTCAAGGAATGTTTTTAAAATTCAAAGACGCATTTTTTGAAAAAAATGCTAAACTTTCTAAAGAAATAATCAAACAGGATATGAGAGTTGATTTTATCGAGGCACGCCTTGAATATAAATCAATGGAAATATTAGCAACAAATAATTTATATGGAATTTACTTTAAAGTTGTTTTTTTAGGAAATAAGATAATTGGAATTCTCGAAAACATGGCTGATCTGTGTGAAACTATGGCTAAAAATAATCTGGATTTGTTATCCTATCCAAATTCAATAAACCCTTATCAATTTGAAGATTTATTTGATATATCACAAAATATGTTAGGTGAATCTTTAAAACTATTTTCCAATATCATTGAAAACAAGAACACTCATATTACAAGAGAATCCATTGAATTAGCTAAAATAATTTGCAAAACAGATACAGAAGTTGATGCACTATATAATGCATTTAAGAGAAACCTTATGGGGAAAGCTCGAAAAGACAATTTTAGATCTATTATGGCTAATATAGAGATATTATCGAATTTAGAAAAGTTTTCTGACTTAACAACAAATATTGCAGAATATTCAATATTTATCCTTACTGGAGATAGGTACAAATGTAGTAAAGAAGGGTTTGATATTTTTTATTCTTTGGGGGAATAATTGATGATAAAACTAATAAAATATATATCAAAAGAATTTATATCCCCTTTCTTTATGGGATTAATTGGATTTATTATTTTTGTAAGTGTTGAATTACTTTATCAACTTTCAGATATAATCGTTAGAAATAAAGTTGGAATTGATAAACTTTTTATCTTAATTGCATATCATATACCTTACTTTTTGGTTATGGGTATTCCTGTTGGAATACTTTTTTCTATATTCTGGGTATTATCAAGACTTTCAAATGATAATGAAATAATTGCTTTACAATCATTGGGGATACCTTCAAAAAGAATTGTTATTCCTTTTCTTTTTTTGGCTTCTATCCTATCAATTATAACTTTTTCACTTTATGATACAATTGTTCCAAAATCAAATATGAAAGCAAAAGAAGCCATTTCAAAATATGTATATAAAAATGTTGAAGCAAATATCGAAATGAATAAATTTGTTGAAGTGGAAAAAAATAAAAAATATCTTTATGTTAGAAAAATTGACAAAGATTCAGGAACATTATATGGACTTTTGTTATATGAAATAGATTATGCCAAAACTACAGTATTCCATGCAGAAAAAGCATTTAAAGATAAAGATAAATGGTATATGGAAAATGGAAGAATTTTCAGACTCACAGATGATGGACTGCTAAAATTAGATATTACATTTAAAAAATTGGAATTAGACATATCAAAAAACGTTGAAGAATATCTCAGATTTTCAAAAAGTCCTAATGATATGACAACTAATGAATTAAAACATAAAATTGAAATTACTCAAAAATTAGGTGGCGATGCTTCCGCACTAATAGTTGGATATCAGGAAAAATTTTCTAATTCAATCGCACCAATTGTTATAGCTCTGTTAGGCGTGGCTCTTTCGCTTTTTATAAATCTTAAAAGTAAATCCTGGAGTGTAATATCCACATTTGTTCTTGTTGTTTTTTATCAAGGTTCAGGTGCCTGGCTAAGCGCATTAGGAAAAGAGAAAATATTAAATCCTTATCTTGCACCATGGCTGCCAAATATATTTTTTGGCATTGTTGGTATTACGTTATTTACACTTTTAGACACAAGGGTTGCATATAAATTGATAGAACCTTTAAAACGGATTTTTGGAACAATTATAATATTAATAGTCTTAAGTTCCCATGGATTTTCAGAAAAAGTATATATAGACTCATCTAATATTAGTATTGAAGGAACAAGAATTACTTTTGAAGGTAGTACTACAATAAATTACAAAGATTCTATAATAAAAGCTGAAAAAGGATATGGCATATTAAATAATGAAAATAAAATAATAAAAGCCAATTTATATGGTAAAGTTATATATATATATGATAAAAAAACAATTGAAGCTTCTGCAATGACAGTAAATTTTGAAAGTAAAGATGTTGTATTAAATAATACCTATTCCATAGAATCATTTAAAAATAAAAAAAAGAAAAATGTTAAAATAAGGGTTTGGTCAGAACTTTCTGAAAAAAAAACTGATGAAAAGGTTATTTTCTCAAAAAAAATTAAAATTACAACTTGTAAGAAATGTGTGACTTATTATATCAAAGCCTCTCATGCAACAATATATCCCGAGCAATTTTTAATTGCCAGGGATGCTACTTTAGAATTTTTTGGAATTCCTGTCTTTTATTTTCCATTTTATTTCCAGAGTTTAGCTGGAGAAAAAGATGCTCCTTTTATCGCTGCTTTTGCTTTTAAAGAAGATACTGTGAATATTTCTATAAAGATAAACCATACCTTTCAGAATGGTTCAGAGCTCTCTTTTTCACAGGAATATGCAAGAAATGTTAAGAAAGATACAATCTCGCAAAGCCTCAGTTATAATTATAAAATACCTTTTGTTTTAGGAACATTAGCTATATCAAATAGTATTAAAGATAAAGCATTTTCGAATCTTAATTTTACTTTATCCAACAAATTAAAAAAACTTGATTTTTCAGCTATATTATCTCATAATTTTTTGTATAATTCCGATAAATTATCTATCAATTTCAAAAATATTGAAACTAATTTAGGAAAATTCTCAATTTCATCATCTTTATCATGGAAAAATAGAAAAATATCAAATATTAATTTTTTAAATCTCACAACTCCTTCCTTGTCAAAAAAATATAAAAAAACTTTTTTTAAATTAAACACAACAAAAATAAAAATCACAGGTCCTGCTACCAAAATATTTGAAGCATGGAAAGAAAAAAACGTTTCAATAAACACATCCTTTGATTCAAAAATATACCAGAAAAATTAAAAAAACACAATAAAAATTACTTATTCCAGCTATTTTCAAAAAGATATATTGAAAAACTATAACCTGTATATAAAAAATGATATCACAGATAAATACAAACCTTTGCAATATAATAAAGGCCTTTTTTATTTTGACAGTACAATAACCCCAGAATTAAAGTTTGCATTTAAAAACAAATATCCAAATAATATATATAATTATTTCTCTTATGGCATAAAATCAAACTTTAAATCAAAACTTTTTATATTTCAATATGGTATTTCAGATTATCAATATTATAGAGTTTTAGTAAATGAGCCAAAGTGGGTGTCAAACCCAGCAACTCACACAAATAAGCTTACAGATTTTATGGGAATAGAATTTAATCTAAATTTTTTTAAAACAAAAAATCACTTTGATTTAAGATATAATAGAACATTTGATTTTATGCAAAAAAATCCTGAAGAGCAATTTTTAAATCATTTTTTTACAACAAAATACACTTTTAAACATGAGTATATTAATATCGAAAACAATACTAAAACTTCACTTGAAAAAGAATCATTTGAGTTCATAAGTACAAATTTCAATGGATATATTAAAGTGTCTTTATTAAAACACTACTATCAGTTTGATTATAATCATAAAGATATTGAAAATCCTATAATCATGATAAAAAATAAAGATGAAATTATATTTAGTAAAAATAAAATACAGATAAATTATGATTATTATTTTAAAAAAGAAACCTTTAAAGAAACTATACCGGAAATAAAAACAAAATATTTATTATATGATTCATATGGAGGAAAATACGAAGGAAATATAAATTTCTTTAATCAATACAAAAATATACACTATGATTTAAAATACAAATCAAATAAAGCAGAAAAATCACTTACTATAAATCTTGATTATGATATTGAAAATGAATATTTAAAAACAGGTATAGGATACGACACATCATCAAAATATGATTGGGCAAAAATATCTTTCATTTATGATATTAAAAATAATGTCTGGAACTTTACCCAATTTGAAATAAACAAACAAATAATATGCTGGTCAATCTATTTTAAAGGAGATGTAAAAATGCTTCCACAGTTTTCTTTAAAAAGTTTTGAATTAAAATTTTTTATTACAGATATACCAGAAAAATCTTTTGGATATACAGAAGAAAAGGGCATAGACATAAACTTTTTCTAAGGCGGTGGTGTACTTATGATAAAATCAGAAAACTTAGAATTAATAAGTGAAAGAATAAAAAACTGCAATAATTGTTCATTAAGTTTATCAAGAACAAATGTTGTAATTGGTGAAGGAAATGTGAATTCACCAATCATGCTTGTTGGAGAAGGACCTGGTGCAAACGAAGATCTGCAAGGAAGACCTTTTGTTGGAAGAGCTGGAAATTTACTAAATAAATTATTAAAAGATATTGCAAAAGTGCCTAGAGAGCAATTTTATATTACCAACGTTGTAAAATGTCGCCCTCCAAAAAACCGGGTTCCAACAACCGACGAGATGGAAAAATGCAGTCATTTTTTAATCGCCCAAATAGAGGTAATAAAACCGAAAATAATTGTAGCTTTGGGATCAACAGCATTAAATTATTTTTTAAAGCAAGTTGTTCCAATAACGAAACATAGAGGTCGATTTAAAGAATGGTATGGAGGAATATATATTTTTCCAACATTTCACCCCAGTTATTTGCTAAGAAACAGAAGCGAAAAAGAAGGTTCACCTTTATTTTATGCTAAAATTGATATGCAAGCAATAGGATATATGTATAATCAATTAACTTCAAAAAATAATTTAGATTTAAAAAAACTAATAGAAAAAACCGAAAAAGGCATAATAGCTGCTGAAAACAGAGTAAATAAATAATATTAATCATAATGCTGCTCAAAAATTTATATACCATAATAAAATTAATAGTCAAACGGATATCCGTTTGACTATTCTTCTGCTATAACTTCTATTTCTATATCTGCACCTTTTGGCAAAGCAGCAACCTGAACAGCTGCTCTTGCTGGTTTATGTCCCTCAAAAATTTCAGCATAAACTTCATTAAAGTCACTAAACTTCGATAAATCTGTCATATAGGCATTCACCTTAACCACTTTATTAAGACTGCTTCCAGTTTCTTCCAGAATATTTTTTATATTAGTTAATATAACTCTGGTGGCTTTTTTTATATCTCTCTGTATAAATTCACCAGTTTCTGGAATAATAGGTAATTGACCTGATACAAAAATAAAGCCATTACTCTTTACAGCAGTAGAATATGGCCCAACAGCCTTTGGAGCATTTTTTGGATTTAATAATTCCACTTTAATCCCCCCTTCGATTTAATTTTTCAAAATAATTATACCATAAATTTATTATATACCTTCTTTTATTTTAAAAAATTTAGAAATATTTCATTAATAGACTTTAATCTGCTTAAATTTATTCTTATCATTATTAACCGCTTTTTTTTCGATTGATAAAAAATTTTTTTTATTGTATAATTATAAAGAAAATTTTCTTTATAATTATTTTTTTAAAAAAATAATTCTTTATAAGGGGGTATTGGCATGAAAAAGATTATTGTATTAATGTTAGCCGTATTGTTGGTAACTTCTATTTTTGCAAAAATTACATTCTGGACAACTGAGGTTGAATCGAACAGAATGCAAAGAATCAGAGCATTGGCAACTATTTTCAAAGCTCAAACGGGTATTGATGTAGAAGTTGTTCCTGTAGAAGAAAATGATTTATTAAAACAAATACCAATTGCAAAAAATGCCGGAACTTTACCAGATGTATTAGAATCTGGAATTGAACCAATGATTTTGTTAGGATCACAAAATTTCTTAGATGAAGATTTATCAACAAAAATAATTAATGATTTCGGTGATATTTATAGTGGTGCTGCAAAATTATTGAGTAACGGAAAAGATAAATTTTATGCAATTCCTTTCCATGCATGGGTTCAAGGAATATGGTATAGAAAAGATATGTTTGTTTCACAAGATTTAGGGGATCCTATAACTTGGTATAATATAGCTTTAGCTGCAAAAGTTTTAAACAATCCTCAAAAAGGTGTATATGGTATAATTTTACCTAAAAAAGCTGATGCATATGCCGAACAGGTATTTACTGAGGTTGCATTAGCAAACGGTGCAAGGCCTATTGATGAAAATGGAAATATAACATTTAATACTCCTGAAATGGTTGAAGCATTTCGTTTCTACAAAGAATTAGGCAAATATTCAAAACCTGGTTTTACGACTGTTTTAGATGCATTAAAAGGTTATCTAAATGGAGAAACTGCCATGATATTCTATTCAACATATATTATGGATGATATTGCAGTTGAAGAAGTACAAAAAGGAAGAATAAACAAATTCAATCCACAATTAGTTAAAAACACTGGATTTGCAAATAAGATGATAAACACAAGACCTACATCTTATGGACAGGTTGTTGCTCTTGGAGTTACAAAAAATGCAAATAAAGATGAAGTTGAAAAATTTATTAAATTCTTAATGTCAGATAAGAATTATGTTTATTGGGTACATATGGCACCAGGTGGAATGAATCCTACAAGAAAATCTGTTGCAGAAAGTGATGCTTTCTTAGATAATCCTGTATTAGAAAGATACGGAAAGGCTAAAATTGCTGAAATTATAGCTGCATTGGATTCTGTAGAAAGATTTGAATTTATAAATGGAAAAGTTATAACAGATATGAGTAAATTAAGCGCTAATTTCGTTATAGGTAAGGCTATTAATTATATGTTTGCTAATGATTGGACACCACAACAAACTGCAATGTGGGCTCAAAAAGAAGCAGAAAAAGTTCTGGGTAAATAATTTTGTATCAATTAATATTTTAAGTCTTTTTCATAAAAGGGGGAAGTATTCCCCCTTTTTTTAAAAAGGAGGTTCAAAGATGGCGGTTTTATCTTTGCGTGAAAAAGATGCGAGATTTGGTTGGAAATTGGTATTGCCAACAGTTATTTTGATTTCTTTATTAATACTATATCCTGTATTTTATAATATATATTTAAGTTTTTTCGAGGTATCTATTTCTGATACTCCAAATAAATTTGTTGGACTGCAAAATTATAAAGAAATATTATTTGACAGTTCATTCTGGAAATCTTTTGGAATTACTATTCTATTTACTTTAACAACCGTTATTGGAAGCATCTTAGTTGGTTTAGGTGTAGCTTTACTTATGAATAGAGAGTTTCCAGGAAGAAATATAGTAAGAGCTTTAATATTATTACCATATGTAACCCCTTTAATTGCCATAGTTTTTGCATGGAAATATATATTCCTTCCCATAGATGGACCTTTAATGCAATTTTTAGCTAATTTCGGAATGAATCCTGGAAATGATTTTGTAAATAACCCAAATAACGCTTTCTGGGTTGTTTCTATCTTTAATATATGGCGTAATTTTCCTTTTGTTTATTTAATGCTTCTTTCAAGATTACAATCTATTCCATCGGACTATTATGAAGCAGCAGAAATAGATGGAGCAAGCGATTGGCAAAAATTCCTTTATATTACATTACCAGAATTATATTTTGTTATCGCTTCCGTTGCTCTACTGAGAGGTATATGGAATTTTTATAAATTTGACGAAGTATATCTTATGTCTAAATTCGCTAATACTTTGCCAATATATATCTACGAAAAAGCCTTTTCTGGAATACCTGAACAAGGTATTGCAGCGGCAATCGCAACAATATTATTTATTATTATGATTTCATTAATAGGGTTATATGTAAAGAAGGTGTTAAAATGGTAAAAAGAAAAAATCCTTTAAAAATATTCGGATTCTGGCTCTCAATAATAATCCTGGTAATTTTTATAACTTATCCCTTTGTTTGGATGGTCTCTGTTTCTTTCAGACATGATACTGATGCGTTTGAACCTGGAATAATTCCTAAGAGACCTACACTAGATACATATGCAATTCTTTTAGGATTTAAAAAATCACTTCGTGAAGAATTAAGCAACGAACAACAACAATTACTGGAAATAATTAAAACCCTGCCTAAGGAACAGCAGGAAGCTGTTTTAGCTCAAATTGAAGCGCAAAGAAAAAAAGAGTCTTTCCCATTTTTACGTTTTTTTAGAAACAGTTTAGTACTAGCTGGATTAAGTGCTCTGGTGAGCTTAATACTTTCCGTATTTGGCGCCTATGCTTTTAGTAGAATAGACTTTAAAGGTAGAGGAACTATTCAAAGAGGTGTATTGATTGTTTATCTTTTTGGTGGTACAATATTAGCAGTCCCACTTTATCAAATCTTTGTTAAAATAGGTCTAACTTCTTCTGGACTATCATCTGCTTTTGCGTTATTTGTTATATACATTGTTCAAACTATACCAGTTTCTCTGTATATGCTTGGAAATTATTTTAGAACCATTCCAAGATCAATTGAGGAAGCTGCTATTATAGATGGTTCAACAAGAATGGGAGTTATTACAAAAATAATTATTCCTCTATCTTTACCTGCAATTATTACTGTATATATTTACGCTTTTATGATAGCATGGAATGAATTTTTATTTGCTTCCATCTTTGTAAGACCATTCCCAGAATTTTATACATTACCTCTGGGATTAAATGAAATTTTCAATTCAGAACACGCCATATGGGCAAAAATGATGGCTGCATCTGTTGTTACAGCAGTTCCAGTAGTGGTAATGTTTATGATGATGGAAAAATATTTGACAGGTGGATTAACCGCAGGGGGAGTAAAAGAATAAATCCCCAAATCGAGAGGTGATTTTATGATAATTAACAAGATAAAAGGAATATATAATTCTCTGACTAAAAGAGAAAGGAAGGTGGCTGATTATATTATAGAAAGGGCTCCAGATGTTATTCATTACAGCATAACAGAATTAGCCAATTGGTCTGAAGTTAGTGAAACTACCGTATATAGAGTAATAAAAAAATTAGGTTTTACAGGATATCAAAACTTTAAAATTGCACTTGCAAAAGAATTATCAGAACCCTCCATAAACATTAATGATAAAAAAGATTTATTTTCAGAATTCCATAATAAAATATGTAATAGCTTAAATACTGTATATAAAAATCTAAACAAAACCTTACTTGAAAAAGTGGCTGATAAAATTCTAAACTCAAAAAAGCTAATCTTCTTTGCTGTTGGGAGATCATTTCCTGTTGCGCTGGATAGTTCTTTGAAATTTGCTGCTCTCGGTTTAGCTGCAACTGCATATTCTGACCCTCATATGCAAGTTATTGTTGGTGCAAACCTAACCAATAATGACATGGTTATTTCTATCAGTCATTCAGGATATATAAGAGATGTTTTCAAATCCACTCAAATTGCTAAAGATGCTGGAGCTTATACAGTCGCAATAACATCAGGTGTTGACTCTCCACTAAGCACCGTAGTTCATGAAGTTATTTATACAACACCAAGTGATCCTTCAGAAAATGAGTTCACACATGACAGAATTGGAGAAATGTATATCGTTGAATTACTATACAATATAGTTATTTCAAAAAAATTCAATGATGAACATTTTAATAAATTAAAAAACGTTATAAAACCAAAGAAATTCTAAATCGAGGTGTTTAATATGTCTCAAGAAATTCTAGATAAACTAAAATTTTTATATCATGATGAAGCTAACGAAATTTATATTAAATTAATGGATTTAATTAAAAAATACAAAATTTCAGATGAAGATATTAATTTAACAGAAAAGGATATTATTTTAATAACATATGGCGACTCCATACAAAAAAAAGGAGAAAAAACTCTTCAAACTCTCCATAATTTTTTGAACAAACACGTAAAGGGTATTATAAATACAGTTCATATTCTCCCGTTTTTCCCGTATTCATCCGATGATGGTTTTTCCGTAATAGATTACAAAATGGTTAATCCAAATTTAGGAACATGGAAAGATATTGAATCTTTATCTAAAGATTATAATTTAATGTTTGATGCTGTTATAAATCATATTTCTAAAGAAAGTGAATGGTTTAAAGAATATTTAAAAGGAAATCCAAAATACAAAAATTATTTTATTGAACAAACTCCAGTTGAAGAGCTAAAAATTGTAACAAGACCTAGGGCTTTGCCTTTGCTACATATATATGATACATCTAATGGAAAAAAGCATATATGGACTACGTTTAGCGAAGATCAAATCGATTTAAATTATAAGTCAAAAGATGTATTTTTAGAAATTGTTGAAATATTACTCTTTTATGCTAAAAAAGGGGCTAAATTAATAAGATTAGACGCTATAGGATATTTGTGGAAAGAAATCGGAACATCATGTATTCATCTAGAACAAACACATAAAATGATTCAACTGTTCAGGGATATTCTCAACCTTACAGCTAAAAATGTAATTTTAATAACAGAGACCAACGTTCCACATAAAGAAAATATTTCGTATTTTGGAAATGGATATAATGAAGCTCAAATGGTTTATAATTTTTCATTACCCCCCCTTGTTTTACACTCTTTTTTATCAAAAAATGCATATTATATTTCCCATTGGGCGGATAAACTGGAAACACCAAGCGATAAAACTACATTTTTTAATTTTTTGGCTTCACATGATGGAATAGGTTTAATGCCAGCAAAAGGTATATTAAAAGATGAAGAAATAGATTATTTGGTAACTCATACTTTAAAAAATAATGGATTAGTCTCATATAAAAGTAATCCCGATGGTTCCAAATCACCATATGAATTAAATATAAATTACTTTGATGCATTATATGAAGAAAGTGAGGATATGGAATTAAATATTAGAAAATTTGTTTCTGCATATGCTATAGCTTCTTCATTGAAAGGTGTTCCTGGAATATACATACATAGTCTATTAGGGTCAAGAAATTACTATGAAGGCGTTAAAATCACTGGTATAAATAGAAGTATAAATAGAGAAAAACTAAATTTTGATTCTCTTGAAAATGAACTAACTGATAAAAAATCATTTAGATATAAAATATTTAATTCCATGAAAAATATGCTATCAATAAGAATTAACCAAAAAGCGTTTAACCCAAAAGGAAATCAGAAAATTTTGTTTTTAGACAATAGAATTTTTTCTTTCATCAGAGAATATGAAAATGAAAGGATACTTGTTATAACAAATGTATCAAATGAAAAATTCGTTATAAATGTCAAAAATATTTATTCAGAAAAACCAAAAGATTTATTATCAAACAAGTTGATTAATGTTGAATCAGGGCATTTAATTATTGAAGTATTACCTTATGAAACATTATGGATAAAATAACTCATCTTCAAAAAAAACACCCCATAACGGGGTGTTTTTTAAACAGTTAATTTTCCAGTTACAACCAAAATTATAACAACAATAGAAATTATCCACATAATAGAATAAATTATTTTTTGAGTGCCTGTTAAATGCTCCCCTTTTTCGCGTTTTGCTATAGGATAAGCAAATATACCAAATGAGTAAATTACCAATGCTGTAATAATATATATCCATCCAACTGCATATATTACCCACGCTGTGTAAATAACCGCAATCCAACCAAAAAATTTATACAATCCACTTTGCTCTTCACTTGCCACTTTAACTCCAAAAATTGCTGAAAATAAATATGGTAATAATATTGTCGTAGTTGCTATATAAAATATAGTATTATATACATTTTGCAGTGTATCTGACAACAAGGATAATAAGAATATTTGAGTAATTATATTGGTTATAGTTAAGGAAAATACAGGTGTGGCGTGTTCATTTTGTTCAGCAAATCTTTTTGGGAATACATTATCTTTAACTGAAGCGATATATGGAATTTCAGCAGTCAATAACAACCAGCTCAATAACGCACCAAATACTGAGAATAAGAATCCAAAATCAAGTATATATTGACCAGTTTTACCCATCATCTTACTTAAAACAGTTCCAAGTGGTGATGTTGAATTTACTAATTCAGATGGAGGAACAACTCCCATTGTAATTACTGAAACAGATATATATATTACTAAAGTAATAAGAAATCCTATTACAGTAGCCTTACCAACATCTTTTTGTGATTTTGCCTTATTGGATAATACAACTGCACCTTCAATCCCAATAAATGCCCATAACATAGTACCAAAACTATTATTTATTTGACTAAATATTGAAGAAGTCTCTCCTGTTGCTGCTAATTTTGTTGAAAAGAATATATCTTTTACAAGATCAGGATTAAAAGCAAATATTGAAAGTATTGCTACTAAAAACAATGGTATTAATTTTAAAATAGTTAAAATCGCATTTGTAACTCCAGCAGTTCTTATTCCACTTACAATTAAGAAATGATATACCCATAAAATAATACTTGAAAAAATCAAAGCAATAAGTTTATTCTCTTCTAAAATCGGAAAGTATCCACTTAATATTTTCATTATAACAGCAAAAAAAGCTATATTTCCCAGTAATGCTGACCACCAATATCCCCATGCAGAGTTAAATCCTACAAATTCACCAAATTGCTCTTTGGCGTAAGAATAAATTCCACCCTCAAGTTCCGGCTTTTTATAAGACAAAAACTGAAAAACCATAGCAAGCGAAAATACTCCAAAACCTGTTATCAACCAACCAATTAAAATAGCTCCTGGATTTGCTACACTACCTAAATCAGCAGGTGAATTAAAAATTCCAGCTCCAATCATAGAACCAATAACAATCATTGTTAACGCAAATAAACCCAAAACCTTATTTGTTCCCACACCTACACCTCCTATTATTAAAATATTATTGTTTATTTTCCTCTATTCATAGGCATGGACATACATCTAGGCCCTCCACGACCTCTTGATAATTCACTTGAAGGAATTTCTATAACATTAATTCCATTTTCTCTTAATAATGTATTTGTTACATAATTTCTATCATATGCTATTACGACTCCGGGCTTTATGGCTAAAACATTAGAACCATCATTCCATTGCTCTCTTTTAGCAGCAATTTCATCTTCTCCTCCGCATTTTAATATTTTAATTTTCCCATTATTCATGTATTTCTGCAAAATTTCTTCTAATGACATTTTTTCCTCTATAACTTCCAAATCATCTTTTCCTTTTTTTATTACATATACTAATAAACTGGATTCTAATTTTGAATGAGCCAAAAATTTATCATTATCTATCATTGTAAAAATAGTATCAAGATGCATATAAGCTCTTTTTTTAGGAATATTTATTGCAAGTATTGTATCAAAACTCTCATCAGTTTCATAAAAAAGTTTTTTGGCTAATATTTCCACTGCTTCTGGTTCTGTTCTTTGAGAAATACCTATTGCCAAAACTTTATCCGTTAAAACTAAAACATCTCCACCTTCTATAGCAAAATGATAGTTCATATCATAATATACAGGTGTGGATTTAAAATCTCTGTTATATTTTACAACATACTTCATAAATAAAGACTCTCTTCTTCTTGCCTTTGTCATCATCTTATTTATAACAATACCTTTTCCAACAAAAGCTACTGGATCTCTTTGAAAATAAAGATTTGGAAGAGGCAATAAATAAAATTGCTTATTCATTCTTACTTTTGTGGAAAAATTCTCTTTTCTTAATTTAAATTCATTTATCCTTATTCCACTAACAATTTTATTTATCATTTGTTTTGTATCAAAACTCAATAAATAGTCTTTCAAAGCTTCTAATATGTATTCATTCTTTACTTCGCTCAAAAACAAATATTCATCTACAAATTCTTTTTTTATATTTTCTTCACTTAAAGCTGTTGCCAATAAATCTGTAATATATTCAACATGAACTCCGTTTGTTCTGAGAATTTCTGCAAAATAATCATGCTCTTGTTGCGCTTTTTTTAAATACGGTATATCCTCAAACAAAAGTTCTTCTAATAAATCTGGCTCCATATTTTCCAATTCAAGACCTGGCCTGTGTAAAAGTACTCTTTTTAAATCCTTTACTTCAGAATACACATTTATACTCATAATTCTACCCCCTACATTTGAAATTTAAATCCAAATATTATTATACTTTATGTATTAAAAAAATAAAAGTTCCAAATTCCTTAAATTTTTATAAGTATGATAAAATTTTCACGGTTATATAATTTTATTATCAGTATGCGTGAGTATGCTCGTTTATGAAATTTTTTTCATTGTTAAATTTAAGCTGTTTAAATTATTTTAATTAAAACAGATTTATAATAAATATTTCAATAAAACTTTTCTACTATTTTAGAAAGAGCAAAAATATGATATAATGCTATGTTATAATGAAGAAAAGGGGAAGTTTTATGAAAAAAACTTTTTTTGTCTGGATATTTATTTTGATTTCTATTATAACATTTACTTTTCCAAATAATTTGATTGTATTATTTGGAAATCCTCATTCTCATACGTCTTTTTCAGACGGAGAACCGGGCAACGTACCAAGCGATGCTTACGAATATGCAAGAGATATTGCAAACATTGATTTTCTTGCTGTTACTGATCACGCATATTACTTCGAAGCAAAATATAAAGGTAGAGATAAATTTGAAGTTATGAAAGAAATGGCAAATAAAGAAACAACAAATAAATTTACAGCATTGGCCGGTTTTGAATGGACTTCTGGTAGCGGTCATATTAATGTTTTTGAATCTAAAAATTGGACAAGTAGAAATATAAACACCACTACTGAAGATTTTTATAAATGGTTGATTAACGAAAAAGCTCTGGCTCAATTCAATCATCCAATTTCTATGTTTGGAACATTCAAAAATTTTGAATATTATCCAGAAGCAGATTTATATATTAACATGATTGAAGTTGGAAATGGTAGTTGGACAAAAAACGATACAATAAATGACGAAATGTTTTCTAATTACATCGCTGCTTTAAAAATGGGGTGGCATGTTGGAGCTACTGTAGGTCAGGATAATCATAGCGCTAATTGGGGAGATGCAAATGATTCAAGAACAGCAATCTGGACAAAATCAAGAAATAAAAAAGATATATTAAATGCTTTTTTTAAAAGAAAAAGTTATGGAACAGAGGATAAAAATGTACAAATATGGCTTGAAACTAGCAAGGCAAAAATGGGCGATGTTTTTTATTATACAAAAAAGCCACAGGAAGTTTCGCTAAATATATATTATACAGATCCTGATAAAGAAAATGTTAAAACTCTTGAAATATATACGCCAAATCACACATATATTTACAATAATTTACCTTCAAATTTCAAAAAAGAAATTAAAATTAATGTTGATTCTCCATATTTCTATGCATTTGCTAAATTTATTCAAGATGATGGTGATAAAATAGTTTCAAGTGCAATATGGTATGAACCACAAGATAGTATTAGAATTTTCTCTACACCTAAAAATATACTTTATAAAAACGCAAAAAATCCTTTTAAATTTTATGTTTACAATATATCAAAAGAATCAAAAGAAGCCCATATAAAAATTTTTATTAATGATAAACTAAACTTTGAAAATACATTAGTAATAAACGGTTATTCAAAAACATTAATAAATTCTATTTTAAACACTCCAAACACAAATAACGTTAATTTGATGTTATATATTAATAATATATTATGGTATGAAAATGTTATAGAACTAAAAAATAGAATAAAAATTTATTCATCTGGTGTAGAGATTGGATTTTTAAAAGACAAATATTATTTAACAAGTTCTATTGAAAATTCAGAAGTTGTTATAATAAGTTCAAGCTTATTAAAAGATGAAACTTTGTTTAATAAAATCCAGGATTTTGCAAGAAGTAAAAAAGTTGGTATAGTATTAGATGAAATAAATAACACGGTATTAAAATTAATACCTTCGAAATTTGAAGTTACAGATAAAAGTTTTAAAAATCAAAAAATCAATAATTTATATTTCAATGATGGGAAAATAATTTTATATAAAGGAAAAGAGAGAGGATTTATTCTTAATAAAAACTATGTAATATTTACAGGTAATCCTTTTGAAAATACTAAAAATGAATTATTTATAAAAAAACTGCTAAAACTAAAATGAGCTGAAGTATCAGCTCATTTTTTATAATATTTTATCTTTTTCTTTTTTTTATTAAAATGAACTGATTTCTCAGTTCATTTTATTTTACAGGCATATTATACATATAAATTGACAATATATCAAAAAAAATTTTATATCAAAACATTTTTCATATATAATTACGATGTCTAAAAAGTCAAATTCATTCAGGCAGCTTGATTGCTTATCCTTAAAATTATTCATTCTCAGCCGTCGCTCAGATTTTTCATCCATGAAAAAGCTTCACTCAAAAAAACATCCTGTTTTTTTGACGGCCTTCATTCATAATTTTAAGGGCAATCTTCGAGCCTTCATTTCATTTGAGACTTTTTAGACATTCTAATATATAATGAAAATGGAGGTGATAACATGAGAGAATACTGGTATCTTTTACCTTTAGTTGGTATCGTTTTTATTTTAATGGCACTTCAAATTACAGAATATAGTATTAACGATTATTCGGTAATACCAGATAAAACCATGGATTTAAAAGATATTAAAGAAATAAAAATTACTGGTTTAAATGTAAATATAAAATTCGATCCTGAAGCCACGCAAATATATTATCCATCTAAAATATTAATTAAAAAGAGAGATAAAGAATTAATTTTAAATAGCGGAAATAGAAACAGATATCTCGAAATAATTATTGGAACTAAATATACATATGAAAATATTGAAATAAACGGATTAAATATAACAGTAAGTGGCAATGTAAATAGTAATATTGCAGAAATATCTGGAACTAATATTATACTAAAAAATACATTCACCTTTATTGGAAATACTCTAAATATTGATGGAACAAGTATAAGAATCAATGGAAATATTTTTGCAAAAAATTTAAATGTTGATAGCGTTTCACTGATTATAGACATAAAGGTTAAAATGCTAAAAAATATAAATCTTGATAGCATATCTATAAGTGGCAATATCTTTTTTCTGGATACATGGAATGATTCCAGAAATATTAAAATAAATTCTATTTCAGAAAATATAACAGTAAAAATGAATAAAAATAATACTGGTAAGATAAATTCAAATAAAAATATTCAAATTATAAAATATTGAGGAGGTGTATATTATGAAAAAAATGATTTTAATTTTTACTCTGGTATTTTCTGTTTCAATATTTTCAATTAATTTTGGTGGCGGTGGATATATACTTAATTACATTCCTAAAGATCAGGTAAAACAGATTAACCCTTTAAAAGATTATTTATCTTTCGATGAATTAATTTTACAAGGTGGTGGCGGTTTTGGTATAATACCAGGCGGTTCTTACTTTGGTGGAGAAGGTTATAGTGGTGAAACTACAAACGGAAATTATAAATTATATGTTTCTCAAGGATATTTCACTTTCGGAAAACAAATTAATTTAAACATAATAAATATTGATGTTGGAATTGGCCTGGGTGGCGGAGAAACTATTGTAAGTAAAAAAGTTGATGAATCAAGAAATGGAAAATCTATTGATGATATTGTAAATAATATTGATTCTGTTCCATATGTGGTACAATTAAAAAGAGAAGAAGTTTCTATTTCCCCAAGAGCTAAAATTTATTTAAATCTAATGGAATTCTTAAGTGTTGTAATAGAAGGTAAATTCACATATAATTATTCACCCGAAAACTGGAAAATTGAAGGAGAATATCAAATAACGGATAATGTGCCTAATTATAACTATTATTATTCATTTGGAGCGGGAATTATCTGGGGGTTCTAATGAAAAAACGGATTATAATTATATTACTTTTACTTTCTTCATACGTATTTTCAGAAAATATATTAAATTACTATCTGAATAATTTTGATAAATTAAATAAGGCTGAATTAAATAAGATATTAAATATTACAGAATCGAGTAAAAATGGATTAAATAAAATAATCCATGGGAGTGTATTGGTTAAAAAAGCAAAACATGAATGGTTTTTACCTTTAAAATATTATTATCTTTATAGTGGAATGCTGGAAATGAAAGAGGTTGTCAAAGAGAATTTTGACAACCTCATATATCGATATATAAGAGGAAAAACCGCATTTGAAATTTTATCATATGACTTTGCGAGAAAAATTTTTATTAATGATTTTGAATATATTTATATTAGAGTGAATGATGATTTCAAAAATAAATTTGACTTTGGTGAAGTATTGTATAAATTATACCGGATATATGAATTAGATAATAAAGAAAAAGCAAAATCTTTATTAAAAAAATTAAAAGAATATCCAAACTATTATAGGTTGATATATTATGAAAAATAAAAAATTGCACATTATTTTAATAGAAAATCAGATAAGTTCTATATTTATATTAATTCTCATATATATTTTTTCTCCTTATTTTAATTTCTGGCATGGATTAATAATTGCCGAAATTTTTTCTAATTCAATTGGAATAATATATTTTTTACTGGAAAAATTGTTGTATTCGTTTATAAAAATCGAAATACAATTTTTAAGAAAAATTTTACAATTTTTAATTTTGATTTTTAGTTTTTTTTCTGGTATAGTTATTTCAGAATATATTATGTCAAATTTATTATCATTTAATCTTTCCCCTTCATATAAATACTTATTTTTAATTGTTAATATTATACTTATTTTTTTAATTGTATCAATAATTTTAATATATAGAAAACTCAGAATTAAAATCATTGAAAACGAAAAATTAAAAAGCGAAAAGTTAAAATCAGAATTAATAGCGCTTAGGGCTAAGTTAAACCCGCATTTTCTTTTTAATACATTGAATGCTATAATAGATATGGCATATGAATCTCCTGAAAAAGTTGAACAAATTATTATAAATCTTTCAGACATATATAGAAAAATATTATACTCTTCAGACAAAGATTTTTGTACTGTTGAAGATGAATTAAATATAGTAACAAAATATCTTGAAATTGAAAAAGTGAGACTTGGAGATAGATTAAAATATTATATAAATATTGATAAAAAAACTTTAAATTATAAAATTCCTACACTAATTATAGAACCTTTGGTGGAAAATGCCATAATCCATGGCATTGCTCCAAAAAAAAATGGAGGTTTTATAAATATAAATATACATCTAAAAAATACTTTATTTATAATAGAAATATCTGATAATGGTATAGGAAAAGTTGAAAATATAAGATATGGCTTTGGCATTTCAAGTGTTATCAATAGACTAAATCTTATATATAAAAATAATGCTAATTTTAATATATATCAAAATAATCCATCAGGTATAAAAGTTATTATATCAATACAAAATATGGGGGAAATATAATGATTAAATGTATTATAATCGAGGATGAAGAGAGATCTTTAAATAGATTAAAAAAAATGCTGGAAAATTTTGAAAGTATTGAAATAATAGGTGAAAGTAAAAATGGTGACGAAGCCATTGATTTAATAGAAGAAAAAAGACCTGATCTATTATTTCTTGATATTAATCTACCAGAAAAAAGTGGTTTTGAAATTTTAAAAAATTTATCTTATGAACCACTTGTGATTTTTATAACGGCATATCAAGAATATGCTATAAAAGCTTTTGAAGAAAATGCTATAGATTATTTACTAAAACCCTTTGATTTAAAACGATTAAAAATAGCTATAGATAGAATAACGGAAAGAAAAAAGTTATTAACTAAAAAAATATTAGATAATATTAATATACAATACATAAATAAATTTTCGGTAAAAGACAGAGACATTATATTAATAATCCCAGAAACTGATGTATATTACTTCAAGGCAGAGGATAAATATGTTTTTTTATGTACAAAAAATCAGGAATATTACTATGATGATACTTTAAAAAATTTAGAAATGAAATTAGACCCGGAAAAATTTATTAGAATACACAAAAGTTATATTGTCTCAATTGAACATATAAAAAAATTTAAAAAATTTTTTGTTCGGGATTATATTTTAGAACTTGATAATGGAACTGAACTGAAAATTGGCAGAAGCCATTTAAATTATATAAAAAATAAATTCAATTTTTAAACGGAGGTGCAACTTATGATTAAAGCAAGGAATTTGGTGAAGAAATTTGGGGATTTCACTGCGGTAAATAACATAAACCTTGATATCAAACCCGGAGAAATCTATGGTTTTTTAGGCCCAAATGGTGCAGGAAAAACCACTACCATAAGGATGCTAACCGGAACATTACAACCTTCAGATGGAAATATCGAAATTCTTGGAATGAATATGAAAACACATGAAATTAAAATCAAAGCTAATATTGGAGTAGTTCCTGACGAACCAAAAATGTATGAAAACTTAAAAGGGTCGGAATTTATTGAATTTATTATGGATATATATGAAGTCAGAAAAGATGATGCAAAAAAAAGGCTTGATGAAATTTGTGATGCCTTTGAAATTGATTATCTTGATTCTTTTATTGGAGATTATTCTCATGGAATGAAACAAAAATTAATGGTGGCTTCTGTATTAATGAGAAAACCAAAAGTTATATTTTTAGATGAACCTACAGTTGGCCTCGATGCAAAATCTGCAAAAATATTAAAAATGCTAATAGAAAAATACGCTCATGAAGGTGCAACAATATTTATGACAACACATATTCTTGAGATTGCAGAAAAAATGTGTGATAGAATTGGTATAATATCAAGTGGTAATTTAATAGCTGAAGGAACATTAGAAGAATTAAAAAGCCTATCAAAAACTGGTGAAAAACAAACACTTGAAGATTTATTTCTTGAATTAACAGGTGCTGGGGAATTAGATGATATAATAAAGGAATTATAGGGGGGATCTAATGAAAAATAAGATTATATTAATATTAAAATATTCATATCAAAATAAATTAAGACCGAAACAGAAAAAAGATGGCACATATAAAAAGAGAGGCCCATGGAGAGCTTTAATGGCTTATATACTCCCTGCTATAATATTTGGAGGTTCTCTCGCCCCAATGATGTATTTTATGTTTAAAGAATTAAACATTCCGTTTTCTCAATTAGGTATAAATTTGCCCTGGACTATTTTAGATGTGATTTTTGGAATGTGGTTTCTGCTTATGGGATTCATGTTTTTCTTAAATTATTCACCTGCTATTGTTGCAAATTTATATGAAAGTGAAATGACACAATTATTGCTTTCTATGCCAATAAGGCGTTCATCGATATATATAGCAAGTGCCATTGATAGTTTAATAATGGCCGGGCTCCCTCTGGGAATGATGATACCAATTTTTGCAGTTTATGCTTTAATAGCTAAAAATAGTATTATTTTCAGCATACTTGGAGGCATTGGATTTTTAATTCTATTGTTATTAATTTCAAATTTAGGAGGTATATTATTTTCAAAATTTTTAACAAAAACGTCCGCCAAGCGCTGGACAATGATTATGTATTTTATAAGTATTTTTTTCTATGTTGGAATTAGCAACTTACTCCCAAACTTTGCAAATACTCCTCCTTCTCAGTTAGTCAATGCCCTTGAAAGAATGTCAAATATAATTTTAAATACTTTCTGGCCTCATACATGGGTAATTAACGTAATGAAAGGTAGTATCCCTTTCTTGATTTTGCTGTATTCAACTATACTTATATTATCTTATATAATTTATAACTTATCAAATACACTTGAATTTTCTGTATCAAGAAAAAAGGGAAAAAAGAAAAAAGCAGAAATTAAGTTTAAAAGTTCAAAATTCCCAATATTAAAAAAAGATTTTAGACTGCTTTTTAGAGATTCACAAACGTTTTTCCTTTTATTATATCCTTTATTTATTCCAATAATATTTATGTTTTCTTCCAAATCACTTGATATGATAAGTATTATTTTTGTTATGATCGCTGCTATTTATGCTTCAATGGTTGCTATTTATGCCATTTCATATGAAGGAAAATTATGGCCAGTACCAAAATTATACCCTATCAAAATAGGACATTTAATTTTTTCAAAAGCATTTATGCCTTTTATAATATACGTTGTTGAGTATATTGCTATAACAATATTAATATATTTATCAGGAAAAGCATCTATAGAAGTTTTTTGGAGTATTATTCCAGTAATTTTAATAATTATGTATTCTTCCATACTCGGAATTAGCCTTTATTTAAAAAATCCTAAAAGAGATTTATCCCAAAAAAATATTATAAGTGGAAAAGAAGTTTTTTATCTTGAAGGCATTACTCTTGGACTTGGACTTGGAATATTTTTGCCAGGAAATTTATATATTTCCTCTTTAAAAAATATAGAAATAAAAGAACAATTAATTGATTTCTTATTTGACTCAACTCTTTTATATCATCTTATTGGAGCTGTTCTTCCATTATTTTTGCTTTTTTTAACCATATATCTTATAAAAAGAGAAATAAAGAAAACTAAAGAACGTATGTTGAAATGGGAATGAAAGGGGTGCATTATGGTAACTGATACTTTAGCTAAAAAGATTGTAAATAATGTTGAGATTGTAATCAAAGGAAAAGAAGAAAAAATAAAAATGGTTTTAGCAGTATTTCTTTCAAATGGTCATGTCTTACTTGAAGATGTTCCAGGAACAGGAAAAACCATGCTCGCCAGAGCTCTGGCAAAGTCATTTGATCTTGAATTTAAAAGAATACAATTTACTCCTGACTTATTACCAAATGATTTAATAGGATTATATATTTATGATAAAAATAAAAATGAATTTATACTAAAAAAAGGACCAATTTTCACAAATATTTTATTGGGTGATGAAATAAACCGTGCAACTCCAAGAACACAATCTGCATTATTAGAATCTCTTGCTGAAAATCAGGTATCAATAGATGGAATTACTCACAGATTAGAAAATAATTTTTTTGTTATAGCAACACAAAATCCTATAGAATTTGAGGGGACTTTCCCATTACCAGAAGCACAATTAGACAGATTTATGATAAGACTGAGTCTTGGATATCCCGATATAGAAAATGAGATAAACATGCTTTCTTCTCAAGAAATGAAGCATCCAATCTATGAAATTAAAAGTGTATCAAATGAAGAAGAACTGCTAAACTCAAAAAAAGAAATAAAAAGTATTCTGGTTTCAAATGAAATAAAGCAATACATCGTTGATATAGTTAACAGAACAAGAAATCATAAAGATATAAAAGTAGGCGCAAGCCCCAGAGGTGCAATTGCTTTAATGCAGCTTTCAAAAAGTTTAGCTGCAATTGAAGGAAGAGAATTTGTAATACCAGATGATATAAAAAAAATAGCTCCTTATGTTTTATCACATAGAATTATATTAAAAGCAGAAGCAAAAATTAAAAAAGTTTCTTCTTATAGATTAATAAAGGATATACTCAATGAAGTAAAACTAATAAAGTAGATGATAGTATGAAATATAAAATAAAAGGTTTGGTACTATTAAGTATATTTACCATAATACTTAATATATTCTATTTCAGTAATTATACAATCATTCTTTTGTCTCTTATAATATTTAGCTGGTATGAATTTATTCAAAAAAAACGCATATTTGAAAGCTTGAAGGTTAATTATGACCTTGAATATGAAAAATGCTTTATAGAAGAAGAAATTGAATATAGGGTAATATTAAACAACCCTTCTGATGAAGAAATTACTATTACGCTGTCACCTTCCAATTTATTAAGTAGACTAAGACCTCCATATCAAAAAATAAAATTAGCTGCTCATGAAACAAAAAAAATTGTTTTCATAACTTCTTTTGGCACAAGAGGGAAAAAGGAAATAGGTTTTATCAGTATAAATTATAAAACACCTCTGGGATTTGAATTCTGGAAAAATATAAAGGTTAATAAAAGTATAGATGTTTTACCTGAATTCATATATTCCGAATTCAACAAAGAAAGTCTTAAAAAATTATTACCAGGAGAAAAATCCAATATCAGAATATTAGAAGATGTAACATATGTTGAAAATATAGATGAATATAATAATGAACCAATGAACCGAATAAACTGGAAAATATCAGCAAAATATGATAAATTAATGGTAAAAAAATTCTCGCATACATCAACTGGAAAAATATTTATGTTTGTAGATTTAAATCTCCCAGCTGGAATACCAGAAAATAATATTTTCTGGAAAAAAGAAAGGAAAATCTATGAAGAATACGCACTAAAGGCTGCTGCAAGCATAATTAGAGCACAAAAACTTAAACATCAGGAAGTAAATTTAGTTGTTATTGGAAAGGATATTAAAAAGATTTCCTCCAATGATTGGATAGATTATTATGATATTCTTTCTATAGTAGAAGGAATAAACAAACCCACATATACACTTGAAAATATTTTAAAAAAAGAACTACCTTATCTTACATATGAAGATACAGTAATTATAATCTCCATTCATTTAACTGATGAAATTATACCGGATTTAATAAAATTGAGAGCCAGAACTTCTAAAGTTATAGTGCTTATAATGCCGTATGGGTTTAGAATTGAACATGAAGGAAAACTTGATATAAAAGAACATGAAATATTTAGAGTCGAAGCAAAAGAACTGGAAAAAAAAGCAATATTACTCGAAGAAAATTATATTATCGTCCGTCTCATATCGCCAAACAACTCTCTAACTGAAATTTTCGAAAGTATATAGGGGTGATTGAATGAATAAAAAAAGATGGATTTATCTGATTTCAATCTTTTTGACATTTATTCCATTTAATTGGAATTCAGGATTAGTCCTTTTTATATTTGGTGCATTGTTTTCATTCCTGTATATTAGAATAAGAAAATTTGGTATGCCATATTATATAGCTTTTTTAGCTTTATTTGGAATATTTATGTTTACATTTTTCCTTTTAAACGCAACAGGTTCAAAAAATTTATACTATAGTTTAAACATAATAGCAATAGTCATATTATCCTATTACCTACCAGGAATTCAAAAAGATACTTTCAAAAAAGATATCATTAGATTCACATTTTTATTCCTAATTGCATTAATTTTACTTAGAAATTTAATAAATCCTTTATTCCCTCTTATAGCTTTATTATTATCTTTATTTGAATTATTAAAAGATCAGAAAAATAAAATAATGGTGATTTCATTATATCTAATATTCATATTATTTTCACTGATAAACTTTAATTATTATTATAATCCTTTTAAGGAATTACATTTTTCTCCAGATACACAATTACTAAATGAAAAAAGAGATGAAGAAATAAATTTAGAAAACAGCTTAACCCAAAAAAAAGATGAAACCGAAATAAAAAAAATAAAAGATAATTTTTCAAATAACATCGCTCCAGAAGAAAGAAAAACAATATTATTAAATAATAAAATAGTGGATACAATAATTTTAATAAATATTGCAATTGGTGGGTTTATCGCTATAATTTTGGCAATTATAATATGGAAATTACTTGGAAAAAACGAAAAAAAGAAAGTTGTTATATCTTTGATAATATTTTTTTCTATTCTGTTATTGATTGGAACGGGTATATCATATATGGAAAGAGGACGTGAGCCAATGATGAATAAATCACTAAATCCTATCAATTTAACAGATAAAGACAAACCTATAAACGATATTTCTACCTCAAAAATAACAGATATATTTAGAGAAATTGCTAATTCACCTAAATCAGCCTATGTAAAACTATATCAACCTATAAAATGGATATATTTAGTATTATCAATTTTATTTGGAATTTTAGTAATAATGGCTATAAAAAAATTCTTTAAAAATCAAAAAGAAGATATTAAAAAAATCAGAAAATTTTCTATAGAAAAAATTGAAAAAGAAGATATTCCATATATTATAGAAGAAGGATATAAATATATCAGAAAAAGATTTTTTAAATCCTTTTCACATTTAACTCCCTATGAATTATTATATAAGATTTCTTATCCAAAAGAATTTGAACTTTTAACTAATCTTTTTGTTCTAAAAGAATATGGAGAAAAAAATTATGATTATACAAAAAATGAAATAAAAAATATAATTATGAAATCTATAGAATTTTTTAATAGTATATCAAAAAATCAAAAATCCGATAAAAATTAACATAATTTGAAAAATTCATGTCTACTCCTTATAAAATCCTTGTTGATTAATGAAGATGAAATAATAAATGTTAAATAACATAATAGTTCGGATACCGAATTGTATAAAATTAAATATATAATAAAGATGAAAACATTATAACGGGGAGGGAGAGACATGAAAATTATAAAAAATTATCTAAACAGAAAATTAGGATTTATGGAAAACAAAGCCTCTAACAGTGAAATAGATACTTTATTAGAAAACTTAAAAGAAGAAGCTTTAGAAGAATTATACATAAACAATAACTTGATATAAAAAAGAAGCCATTTGGCTTCTTTTTTATATTCTTTTATTCTTCTTTAATTATCCTCATATATTCAACATCCCAATACACTGCTAACCCATCAAAATTGCATTTTTTTACATCATTTAATAATCTTTGAATTTTCTCCTCTTCATCTATTACTTCAATAATAATGGGCAAATCTTCACTCAAAGTAAAAAAGTCAACTCTATGCACATGATGCTTTTCACCAAAACCCATAACTCCTTTTAATACCGTTACACCTTTTAATCCATGATCATAACATAACTTAACTATATGTTTATAAGCTGGTTCATGCCCACAGTGATCTGACTCTCCCAGATAAATTCTTAAAAATTTCATGATCCTATCCTCCCTAACGAATATCCTAATAATGCAAAAAAAAGCCCAAGAATTATACTTGTTATTAAATATACAAAAGAATAATAATTAAACGATTCCTCATTTAAAATTATAGTTTCGTACATGAAAGTTGAAAAAGTTGTGAAAGATCCTATAAATCCAGTCGAAAAAAATAGCATAAAATTTTTTGGTATTTCTAACCTATTTATACCTAAAGACATAATAAAACTCAAAACAAATGACCCTAAAATATTTACAAATAATGTACCATACGGTATGTTTGCAAGCGAAAACATCGAGTTTATATACTTTGATACTAAATACCTTGAAATAGCTCCCAAAAAGCCTCCTAAGCCTATATATATCAAACTCATAATTTATCTTCCTCCATTTAAATCTAAACGGAGCCTTCTGGCCCCGTTTAGATTATTTTACTTTTAATTTTAATTCTTTACCTGGTTTAAATTTAGGTACTTTACCGCCTGGAATTTCAATAGCTTCTTTTGTTTGTGGATTAACACCTTTTCTTGGTTTTCTTTCTACAACTTCAAATGTACCAAAACCAACAATTTTTACGTTTTCACCATTTGATAAAGCTTCGGATACAACTTCAACAAAAGAATCAACAAATAAAGCAGCTTCTTTTTTTGTAACATTAACTTTTTCAGCTAATGCACTAACGAGTTCTTTTTTGTTCATACATGCACCCCCTATATATTGATATAAACGTATTTCAAAGGAATTTTACCACATTTTTTGCTTAAAATCAAGCAGTAATGTAAATTTTAGAGTTTTTTACTATTTAAAGTATTTTAATTCATATTTTTCAATATAAAATAATTAAAATAATACTAAAAAACATGTCACCATTTAGAAACCACTCAGGACTGGAAATGTAATATTTCTTTTGGTAGAATATATTCGGTCAGTTGGGGACGTGGTGCAGTTGGTTAGCATGCCGGTCTGTCACACCGGTGGCCGCGGGTTCGAGTCCCGTCGTCCCCGCCAAAAAAGCTCCTGGAAAGATCCAGGAGTTTTTTTATTTTGAATCACCAATATCATTCATTATATTCAAAGGCTTCGTAACTTGATGGAGTTACATCTATTTTTATATAAAATTGCCAGTAGTGATTATCTTTAAAACCAATAATAAGCTTTGTCGTTTTATCGGTAATAGTATTTCCAAATTCAAAACCTGTTCGCATCTCGTTTAATTTATAATATAAATTGATTTCATATCCTATTTCATGGTTAATATCGTTTAATTTTTCATAATCATAATCCCATAATTGAGTATTAATATAAAAATTTTTAATAGGAATTAAAACGCCTTCGAAATAATATTTTTGAAAAACATCTTTTCAAATTATCTTAAGATATGTTTTAATCATTTGGTAAATCTCTATAATAAGTGCTAATCTTATCTTTATAGTCGATATCATAATAATTATTTGAATAAAAATGAATATTTATCATAAAAGTAAAATGAGAAAACATAAAAAATCCCGGCAATTGCCGGGATTTTTTATATAAACCAACATTATTAGAAGCTTACTGAACCTTTTATGTATGCATTCCAATATAAATCTTTGCTTCCAAATGATGCATTGCTTACATGTACTCCAGTTGTTATAACATCATTTGGTGAGTATGTTACATCTGCTGTGTATAAGAATTCGCTTGGTTCATTAAATGTTTCTTCAAAAATATTTCCATCTGAATCACTATCTGTATAGTTCTTCATAGATAATTTAACATCAACCTTATCTACAGGATTTACTGTAACAGAAACATCATAAGCTAAATTATTTGTAGCATCTTTTGTAGCTGCATGTAATTTATACCATGCATTTAAAGATACTGTAACCATATCTGCTTCATAGCCAACTTTACTATGAGCATCAACAGCATATTCGTCAGAAACTTTGTCTAAATCAACTGAATTCAATGTTACATCATAAGCTGCTGATACTGCATCAAATGTTTGGGAACCTGATACTTTAGCTGATAAGCTTAATGGCGTAGCAATTTCTGTTCCATCTGCTTTTGAAACTTTTAAACTTTCAATGTTAAATAAATCATGGATTTTGTTTGAATATTCTACAGCATATGTATAAGTCATATCGCCAGGCAATGGTAATGTAACTTTATCTGTTAAAGATATGCTACCAGCAACACCAAAATCAGCTGATAAATCTGCACCAAAGGTTACCTGTGTAGCATCAGAAACCGGTTTAACAAATGCTGGTAATGTTGTAGCTTTAGCAAAATCAAATGTTGTATGAGGTGTTACAGTAAACATGCCTGCTTCGAAATCTTTTTTATAAGATGCTGATAATAAATATGTTGAAGAACCTTCCTGTGATCCAAAGAAGAATTCGCCAGTTAACCCAGAAACTGCTTCTTTACCTGTAAATGCTGCTGCAACTGCAAAACCTGTTTTTGTTGCAGGAGTAGATACTGCTAATCTTGTTGCTGGATCTGCTGCCCAGAAACCTGCTGTTAAATCAACATCAAATTGAGGAACTACACTTAAAGAATATTTTGCTGCAAATAAATCACCGTTCAACATTACAGGATTATCTGTTTGTGTAGCATCTGATTTAACATCATCTGTAGAAGTTAAATCAACATATAAAAATTCAAATCCTAAATCTTTTAATGTTACAATTGCATGATGAGCACCAACTGCTGATAAATCAAGAGCACCATCTCCATTTGCATCTTCATTGTAAACAATGTATTTTGAGTATTCTTTGATCCCACTGTTATTAAATACTGCTTTTAACATATTGTCTTCGTAAGTAATGCTAACTAAACTAAAAGCTGGAGTAGTATCTTTAGCTAAGCCAACTAAATCACCACTTAAAACAGCTGTTAACATCCCACCTTCATTACCACCAAATGTTGCTGAATAACCTGATGAAAACGCTGTTGTAACCTTCAAAGTATTTCCAAACATTAAATCTAACCCATTTTCATCAAATCCAACCTCAAAACTTACTGCCCCTTCAAACACAGGATTTGTAACTGACAATGTTGCAGGCACTTCAGTAGCTGCAAACGCAGATACGATGAATGCTAATGCCATAACTAAAACGAGAATCTTCTTCATTCAAACAACCTCCTTAAATATAATTTATTTTGAATTAAACTGTAAATATTCTATCATATTAACGAAAGAATGTCAAGAGTTCTTAACGTTAAATTAATTAATCAGGTGATTAATTATTTTACTACAAATGGTAATACCAATGCTACACCTGCTAATGCTATTCCAACCATTGCTAACATGTTAGCCTTGTTTGATGATTCTTCATTAGCAGCAACTTTTCCTTCAAGTTCTTTATCTTTTTTCGTTAAATTAATTAGTACTGTCTGATTTGCTGTTACTGCAGATTCAACAGCATTTAGTTTTTCAGAAACATTTTTTACATCTGATCTAACATTTGATAATGCATCTAATTTATCTTCTAAATCAAGCATTTTATATTTTGTTTCCATTAAAACCCTTGAAGTATTTGCTTTATCTTGTTTAGCGTTATCTATTGTAGTATTTAATTTATCACTTAAATCATTTACCAAATATTGTAATTCTAGCATTTTTTTAGGTAATGAACTAACCTGATCAGATAAACTATCAACTTGGTCTTGAAGATCTAACATATCTTCTACTAACATATCTGCATTATTAAATGCTCTATAAGCAACCTTTGTTATTGTTTCTAATTTTGCATTTGTTTTCTCTAAATCTTTTGATAATCCATTTACAACTTCTTTATCTGCTTTTTTAGATATCATATCTTTTAATTCTTGATGTTCTTTTATATTCTGACCTGCTACATAATCTAAATCAGATTTTACAGTATCTAACTCTTCCCATAATCCGTCAATATTTTCTATATTTACAGAAACATCATCTGATAATGAGGATAATCCTGCTAATTTTTCATCTAACATTTTCAAAACTGTTTCAACTCTTTTGATATCTTCAGCTTTTGCCAATACAGGGTCGTTTTCAATATAAGTTAATGTGTCTGATAATAATACTGCAATTTCAGCTTTCGTTAAAACGATATCGGGATTAAAGTTATCTTCCATAGGAAGAATTCCCCTATTTGCTAAATCCATAACATAATCATATGCCCAATGATCTTTAGGTACATCTTTAAATGCAAATGATAATACTCCAAAAAGAACTAATGCCAATACTAAAAGTGTTTTACGCATACGCTCTACCCCCTCTTTTAAATTTTGAATTTTAGTTGTGAAAATACACTAATTATATTATACTATAAAAAACTGATTTTCTTTTAATTCGTATTTAGTTTAAAAAATCGTCTTTTCCCAATTCTTAGTATTTCATCGCCCTTAATTTCTAATAATTGGAAAGGATCATTAATTTTAACATCATTAATCTTTACTGCTCCCTGACTGATAAGCCTTTTTGCTTCACTTTTGCTTGAAATCGATTTTGTTTTCATAATTAAATCAATAGCTTTAATTTCATTTTCTACAATGATTTCTTCCATTTCATCAGGAATATCCTTTTTTTGAAATACTTTTATAAATTCATTTTGTGCATATTCAGCTTTTTCTTCACCATGAAAAAATTTCACTATTTCATAAGCTAATTTCATCTTTACATCTCGAGGATTAATGGTATTATTTTTCATTTTTTCACTGTATTCTTTTATTTGTTCTTCAGGAATATCTGTAGCCAATCTCATGTATTTTAATATTAATGTATCTGGAATAGACATTACCTTCCCGTACATGTTAAATGGCTCATCTTCAAAGGCTATATAATTATCATATGATTTACTCATTTTTAAATGTCCATCTGTCCCTTCAATAATAGGCATAGTTAAAACAATTTGAGGTTTTTGACCATACGCTTCCTGGATTTTTCTACCAACCAGCAAATTAAATAATTGATCTGTTCCTCCCATTTCTACATCAGCTTCAACCATAACAGAGTCATATGCCTGAGCTAAAGGATACATAAATTCCGACACACTTATGGGTTCATTATTTGCAAGTCTTTTTGCAAAATCATCTCTCTCAAGCATACGCGCAACTGTATAATTTGATGAAAGTTTAATTACATCGTAAAAAGACATCTTTTCAAGCCATTCACTATTATATCTTATTTCTGTTTTTTCCGGATCCAATATACGAAAAGCCTGTTTTTTATAGGATTCGGCATTGGCTTCAACCTCTTCTTTTGTAAGCATCGGCCTTGTTTTAGAACGACCAGAAGGATCACCAATTCTTGCAGTAAAATCTCCTATGATTAAGACTACCTGGTGACCTAAATCCTGAAATTCTCTTAACTTTTTTAATACGACAGCATGCCCAAGATGAAGATCGGGGCGCGATGGATCTACACCCAGTTTAACCCTCAATGTTTTCCCGGATTTTAAACGCTCTTTTAATTCTTCTGATGATATTAAGTCTATTGTATTTCTTTTTATAATATCAAATTGCTTTTCAAAATCCACTATTTACTCACCTCGCAAGAAGCGCTGCGACTACAAAAGAAGATATCATAAATAATATTCCTGACCATAATGCCATCTTTGCTGCAGGATCAAGCCCTTTTTCCCTTCCAAACATTGTATGGGCAGCTCCTGAACCAAATGCTCCACCTAATTCAGCATTTTTTTGCATTCGTTGCAATGCGAAATAAATTAAAGCAATCGATAGAATAATATGAACAATAATAGCTAATATTGTTAAGATTGACACTTCAACTGCCTCCTTTGATTTTTATATTAATGTTCTCAAAAAATATTATACACTAAAACTTTTGATAATTCAAGTAAAAAATGGTCTTTGATAATAATTTATAAAATATTTTAGAAATATTGTTTTGTGAAATTAATTTGCTCGAAAAGGTTTTTAAACATAATATTGTTAAAATTTACAAGAAATTATGAGAGGAGGTGTTTATATGCCTATCTATAGATATGTTTGTGACAGTTGCGGACATGAATTTACAGTAATGCATGGTATGAATGAAACTCCTGAAATATTTTGTGAAAAATGTGGAAGTCCTGCGAAAAAAGGTATTGGAAAAATTGGTATTTCTTTTAAAGGTAGTGGGTTTTATATAAATGATTCGAAAACAAGTAATTCAAAAGGCTCAAATAGCTCAAAAACATCTAAAAGTTCAAATACAACTTCAAAAAAATAAAAAATAAGGCGGCTATTGCCGCCTTATGTCCCCCACAAATTATAAAAGATTATCTTTTACCCTTGCCACCTCTTTTCTTATCGAGCCTTTTTGAGTATTCGGATAATTTTCTGTCACTGTCTCTCAAAAAACGGGTAAGTTTTTTTTCAAACTCTTCATCCTTTTTTTCTTCTTTTACGTCTTCTGTTTTCAACGAAAGCTCTACTTTACCATCCTTTGTTTTACCGATGATTTTTCCTTCAAGCTCCTGTCCAACCTTTAAAAAGTCAGAAATGTTTTTTACATAGTCATTGGAAATCTTTGAAATGTGAATAAAACCTTCTTCTCCAGATTCTAATGTAACAAAAGCTCCGAATTTTTTAATGTCTTTAACCGTTACTTTCACAGTTTCTCCAAATGCCATACTTTTAGCCACAAAAACTACCTCCATAAAATAATTTAATAAAAAATTTATATATAACAATATGGGAGGTTATCCTCCCACTTATGAGTTGAGAAATTTTGCATATTTGTTTTTGAATTTCTGTACTCTACCTTCAGTATCTATAATCTGAGAACTCGTTTCACCCAAATAAAACGGATGACACTTTGAACATACATCAACACGGAAATTATCTTCTGTGCTATAAAGTTGATGTTCAGCACCACATGCACACTTTACAGTAATCAACTTCATTTCTGGGTGTATTCCTTTTTTCATGTTATTCACCTCTATATTATAATATTTTTGTCTGACAAATTATAACATATTCTTTTTTCATAGTCAAGAAACTATTTATATTTTAATAAACAATTATATTAAAATATGGTATACAATAATCGCAAATAATTATTTAAAGTTTATTTTTGCAGCTTTATTACTAAAATCTCAGGTTTTGCGAAAAATCTAAGGTTAAACCATGCTCCTAAACCATTATTTATATACATAATTTTATTATCTTCAAATTCTTTTTTACCTCTTAGATAAAAAGCATATTTTTTTAATATCCATTTTGTTATAATCGGTATGTAGACCTGTCCTCCATGAGTGTGCCCTGCTAAAATTAAATTAGCTTCATCAAATGCTTCTTTATTATAAAATACTGTATCTGGTATATGTTCCATAACTATGGTATAACTTGCTGGAGTTGTATCAATACAACTCAATTTTTTATATATAGGTAGACCAATAAGTTTTAAAGAGAATTTGTTAAAATATATACTAATTGTATTATCATTAATTACATGTATATTGTTTTTATTATAAATCTCATTTATCATATCTAAATCATAATAGTCCCAATTGCCATAAATAGCATAAACAGGCGCTATTTCACTTAATGCTTTAAAAAACATATTTAAATCTTTTTTATCTGTATTTTTTATTATTGTGTCTCCCGTATATAATATTATATCAGGGTTTTCCTTTTTTATTTCATCTAAAATTTTATCATGGAAAAATATGTATTTATACATATGAAGGTCTGTAATATGTACTATTTTTATATTAATATTTTTTTCATTCAAAAATTTTTCTTTAAAATTTAATTCTGATAATTTGATATTCAGGTAACTTTTTTTTATGGAAAACGGCTCAATAATAAAAGCATAAAATATTATTATTAGAATGATAATTACAGAATTTTTTAAAAACCGCATTTTCTAACCACCTTATAATTTATAAAGATTTTATAAACCATTTAGAATGCTAAGAATTTTTAAAATAATTATAGATATTTAACTCTTACTTAACATTATACTATTTGACAAAGACTTATAACATTTATCATTCTATGTAAAAAATGATAAAATAAAATTACAACTATATTAAATGTAGGAGGAGATATCCGTGGAAACAGTGGCTATTTTAGAATTAAACGGTGAAAAGATTGAAATAAATACAAATACAGTTTTTCCTGTAATATTGGCAGATGTTATGTATGAAGGTGATTTAGATTTAATGATGGCTGATTTAAAATCAAAAAATAAATTGATTTCTGAAGCAAAAAAAATTAAATTTATTTCAGAAAATGTCCCTGGAATTTCTTCAAATTTTGTTACCAAACCTTTTATATTCTCCGAATTTCTTTCTTACCTTAATGAATTCAATTTAACTCCTGGTGATTTTAACCACGCTACTTTAAATGAGCTCTACGATATTATTCTGGACTATGCTGATCATCATAATTTCGACGAACTAAAAAAGATTGTTAAGTTTATGATAGATATAGATCCAAATTATACACCAGCTTATGAAATACTTGGATCTGTTTTGATTGAAGAAGGCAATTTAGAGGAAGGAAAAAAATATTTAGAATTGGCAGTTAAACAAGATCCTTGGAATGTTGCTGCATTATCTGAATTGGGAGAAACATATTTTAATCTTGGAGAATATGAAAAAGCTGCTGAAATATGGATGAAGGAAGTAGAATTAATGCCAGAAAACTCTGTTACTTATTTCATGATAGCTGATGCTTATAGACAATGCGAAAATTTCAAAAAGGCTGCAAGAATTTTAGAAAAGTTCTTAAATAAATATCCAAAAAGTATTTTAGCAAAATATGAATTAATCGATATTTATAAAAAATTAAGCAGAACTATTGAAGCCGACGAATTAAAAGAAGAGATTTCCAAATCCCAGCCAGAATATGTAAGTGATGTTGAAATATGGGCAAAGATAATGTTTCAGAATAAAAAATATGAAAATGTTGAAAAATTTATCAGCAAATTTTTATATAAAAACAAAGAGTATGAACACTTTAAAATTTTATTGACCATACCATTTTTAAAAGCAGGAAAGAAAGAAGAAGCTAAACTAATAATTAGAGAAATTAAAGAAAAATTTCCATGGTATTACTACGGAATGAAAAATATTTTAGATGAAATGCTTGATGAAAATGAGAAAAGTATTCTCATGGATTAAAGAAGACATTGAACTTTTTATTTCATCGTTTTTTAAAAATAAAAAAATATTTCTCCCGATTATGTCGGGAGTTCTTTTTGTACTATTTTTTGGAAATTTTAATATTATAATATTGTTACTTGGTTTAATTGCATTTGTTGATTATAATACACTTTATATCCCAGACATATTAAATTACACAATAATTTTATACGGTTTAATAAATACAAATATTCTTAATATATCAATAAGCATTTTTCTGTTTTTTATATTATTTCAATATGCTAAAAATAAAAAGTTAGGCTTTGGAGATGTTAAACTTTTATTAGGTCTTGGTTTAATTTATGGTATTTATGTGTTTTATATAATAATTTTTTCTATTATTGTTTCATTAATCTTTGAAAGAAAGAATAAAATTGCATTTGGTTATTTTCTATTTTGGGGAACTGTTGTTGAAAATATCTGGTTTTTTAATTTCAATCCATTCTCCTTCTTTTAAATTAGCCGGAAGAAATATATTTCCTATAGCTACTCTTTTTAAATCAATTACTGCAAGATTTATTGCTTTCATCATTCTCTTTATTTGATGATATTTACCTTCTGAAATCTTTATTGTAATTATATTATTTTCAATTTTTTCAACAATTGCAGGCTTTGTTTTAAAATCTTTTAATTGTATACCTTTTTCTAATTTTTCAATTTTTTCTTTTGTAATATTTCCTATAACTTTAACTTCATAAGTTTTATATATTTTTTTCTTAGGTGATATTATTTCATGAATTAATTCACCATCATTTGTCAAAAACAAAAGTCCCCGTGCATCTTTGTCCAATCTTCCAGCTATAGATAATTCGTTTTTATATTTATGATTTATTAATTGAATTACATATTTATTTTTATTTTCATATGTTGAAGACACATAACCTGCTGGCTTATTTAAAATAATATATATGAATTTATGTCCTTCTATTATTTGATTATTAAATTCTACAGTATCAGAATTTGAAACTTTATAGTTAGGATTTTTAATAATTTTCCCATTAACTCGAATCTTTCCTGATTTTATCAACCTTTTTACTTCTGATCTTGAGCCTATTTTTGAATTTGATAAAAACTTATCCAATCTATCCATTATTATCTTCCTTTTGTTATATATGAATATACATCTTCAAGTGAAATTTTCATATTTCTATATATACATTTTATATTATATTTATTTATAATTTCGTCAAATTGTTTTGTATTTAAAGGCGTTTCTATTATAGCTGTTGTTGTAGAAATAATTTTTAATCCAAATATTTCAGGTTCATTTTTTAATTTCTCAAGTTGGGAAAGATATTTCTCATTTTCTAATTCTACTTCAATTATAGAAAACTTATCTTCAAATTTTTTCATTATATTAATCATTTTATCATGCGCTACAATTTTACCTTCAACCAAAACTGCTATTTCAGATGCTATTTGTTCTACTTCCCACATATAATGTGATGAAATTAAAATTGTTTTATTATTTTTTAAATTTTGATCCAATATGTATTCTCTAATAAATCTCGAAGTTTCTACATCTATTGCTATTGTTGGTTCATCTAATAACAGAAGTTTAGGATCTTTTATTAAAGAGCGCGCAATATTGAGTTTTTGTTTATTTCCAGAAGAAAGGTTCTTTGTTAATCTGTTTTTATATTGAGAAAGCCCAAAGTCTTCTAATAACGTTAACGCTCTAGATTTCAAATCACTTTTCACATTACTTATTTTCCCGAATAATATTAGATTTTCATATGGTGTTAATTCATCTTCTAAAACTGTATAATCAGAAACAAGACTTATAAAGTTTCTGACCTTGTTTTTTTCTTTTATAACATCAATTCCAAAACTTTTAACTTCACCAGATGAAGGTAAAATTAGTGTGGAAACAATTTTCATCAAAGTTGACTTCCCAGCACCATTTGGGCCCAATAATCCAACAATCTTTCCTTCTTCCACCTCAAAATTTATATTTTTTAAAGCTTTTACATTGCCAAAATTACGAGTAACTTTTTTTATTTCTATTGCTTTCATAATACACCTCACATATCATACTTTAAATTCTTTCTTAATCTTCTTTCTAAATCTCTTTTTGCTATATCTTCTCTTTTGTCATACAATTTTTTACCTTTCACAAGAGCAATTTCAACCTTTACACGCCCTTTTTCATTAAAATACATTTTCAATGGTACTATAGTCAACCCTTTTTCCTTAACCTTTTGATCCAATTTCAGTATTTCATATTTATGCATTAATAATCTTCTGGGTCTTTCTGGATCATGATTAAATAATGATGCATTTTTATACTGGCTTATATGTGCATTATATAAATATATTTCACCTTTTTCTATCTTACAAAATGCATCCTTTAAATTAACTCTACTTTCACGTAAAGATTTTACTTCTGAGCCTCTTAACTCTATTCCCGCCTCATATTTCTCTAAAATATGATATTGATATGTTGCATGTTTATTGTTTGTTATGATTTTCATCTTTACTCCTCCATTTCAGATGATAACTTCTCCGAAAATTCACTTTTCCTCTTTATAGCTCTGTTAATCCTTTCTGCACGTTTTTTACCTATTCCTGGTACATTTATTAATTCATCCATATTTGCTTTCATTAAAGAATCTAAATTTTTAAATGTTTCCACAACATTTCTCACAATAATTGAAGGAATTCTGGTTGAATAAAGTAATCTAAATCCACGCGGTGAAACAAAAAATTCTTCCAAATCATTTTCAGTTTCTATATCATACCCCAATTTTTGAGCAATTATTTTCATATTTAAAAAATCTTCTGTTTTCAAACCATTAAATAAAGCCAACGAATCCTGCGGATATTGATAATCCAATAAATTCATGGAATAATCCATTATCAGAGCACCTAGATATCTCGGGGTTATTCTATAAATTTCATTAATCTCAAGTCTTGAACTTTCGGCTGCTTCACCCAATTCTAAAAGGTATTTCTCTGCTTTTTCTGCAACCTTTAAAGTCATAAATCCTTTTGAAATAGCTTCTACAACATTTGATAATATAACTCTATTCTCCATTTCTGCAATATTTATTTCAGATAATAATTCAAAAAAGCTCTGCTTATATCTTTGAGCGACAGCTATCTCCTGATTTAATCTTGGTAATATTACTATCTCAGGATATAATACTCTACTATTACTTCCATAATATATCGAAACCTGATTTCTTCTTTTTGATACTGCAATTAATATTTCATTTGTTTGTTTTGCCATTCTCTCTGCAGTTCTATGTCTCATTCCTGTCTGATAACTCGGAATATCACTCGACGGATTTAATTGTGCATTTGCATATAAAATCTTCGTTGCATCTTTATTTAATACAATAGCACCATCCATTTTTGCCAATTCATATAACCTTTCCGGCTCAAAATCACAATCTATAATAAAACCAAGTTGTATTAACCCTTTTTCAAGATGTTCTTCTGCCTTATCTGTTAAAAAAATCAATGCACCTAAATTTGCAGAAATAATCAAATCTATTCCTGTTCTTAATCTTTTTCCAGGAGCAAGAATGCTGAGAATTTCATCAAAAGCTGGTTTCATTTAAATCACCCCTTATTCAGGAAAAAAATTTTTTTAACATAGTGGTAAGATTTTTTATTTTTATTATATCCTTATATTCTAACTTTGAATTTGGTATAACTATATTTGTTATTCCTATTTTTCTTGCAAAATCAATTCTTTTCTCCAAACTTCTAATATGCCTTACATTCCCATCCAGCCCTATTTCTCCCATAACAACTATAGAATCAACTGTTGAAATATCAAATAAAGATGAAAGTAACGCATATGCAATTGCCAAATCACTTGAAGTATCTGATATTTTAAAACCACCTGAAGTACTTAAAAATATATCTTTTGACTCAAAGGGGAGCCTTAATCTTTTGCTCAAAACAGCTATTATCATAAGTAGTCTATCAAGTGGAGCACCTGAGGTTACTCTCCTAGGATTTCCATATACCGGTTTGCTTACCAATGCCTGTATTTCAATAGGAATTAATTTACTTCCTTCTTTAACAATAGTTAAAACATTGCCAGATGCATTTTTATAATCTTTTAAAAAATACTGTGTATATTCAGAAATAGCTTTTAAGCCTATTTGAGTCATTTCAAACATTAAAATTTCATCGGTTGGACCATATCTGTTTTTCAAAATTCTGAGCATTCTTAATCCGGAAGTTTTTTCAAGTTCAAATTGCAAAACTGCATCAACCATATGCTCTAATATTTTTGGACCCGCTATAATACCTTCCTTTGTTACGTGACCAACAACTATTAAAGTTATACCTTTTTTCTTGCAATATTCAGAAAGATACCGTGTTACTTCTTTTACCTGTAATACACTACCTGCATATGATGAAAACTTTTCTGATTTTATGGTTTGAATAGAATCTATTATCAACAAATCTGGTTTATCCTTCAATTTTTCTATTAATGAAATTATTTTTTCCATAGAGTTTTCAAAAACAAGTCCTATTTTGCTCTTATTTGTTTTTACCTTTAACCTTTTGAATCTCTGAAATACCTGTTCTGCAGATTCCTCACCAGATACATATATAACTGTTTTTTCATTTCCTATATTGGAAGAAAGTTGAGTTAAAAGTGTGCTTTTTCCAATACCCGGTTCACCAGCTAGGAGATATACACCGCTTTCTACTAACCCTCCATACAAAATTTCGTCTAATTCTTTAAATCCTGTTTTTATTTTTACAGGTTCTTTTATATCATCGGTTAAAAATAATATCTCAGAAGTTGATTGTACAGTCGTATCATCAAAAACATCCGCGGTGAATTCCACCGCGGTATTCCATTCATTACATGAAGGACATTTTGCAAACCATTTTGTACTTTCATAACCACATTCAGAACAAACAAAATATTTTTGATTCTTTTTGGCCATTATAGCACCTTCTGCTTAGATGATATTTTTCTTCCTTTTTTAAAGTGAATATTATCGTTTTTAATTTCTATTATTATTCTATCTCCTTCTTTAAATCTACCTTTTAATATTTCTTCTGATAAAGGATCTTCTAAATATCTTTGAATAGCTCGTTTAAGTGGTCTGGCTCCGAATATTGGATCAAAACCTTTTTCCACTAAAAAGCCTATAGCCTCTTCTTTGAATTTTAAATGCAAATCTTTTTCATTTAATCGTTTTTCCAAATCTTTTAATTGAATTTTTATTATTTCTTTCATATCTTTCTTTGTAAGAGGATGGAACACAACCGTTTCATCTAATCTATTTAAAAATTCCGGTTTAAATGCTTTTCTAACCTCTTCCATTACGGATAGTTTTATTTCATTATACTTTTTCTCTTCAGATTCGTCATCCACAAATCCCATAGATCGCTTGGTTTTATTAATTGTTTCACTGCCAAGATTACTGGTCATAATGATAATAGCATTTCTAAAATCTACTATTCTTCCCTGCGAATCTGTTAATCGTCCATCATCCATAATCTGTAATAATATATTATAAACATCAGGATGTGCTTTTTCTATTTCATCTAATAAAATGACGGAATATGGTCTTCTTCTTACTGCTTCAGTTAACTGTCCACCTTCTTCATAACCAACATATCCTGGAGGAGCTCCAACTAATCTTGAAACGTTAAATTTCTCCATATATTCAGACATATCTATTCTTACCAATGCTTTTTCATCACCAAATAAATATTCAGCAATTGTTTTTGCAAGTTCTGTTTTTCCTACACCGGTTGGTCCTAAAAACAGAAATACCCCTGTTGGTCTTTTTGGATCTTTAATTCCACTTCTTGCACGTCTTATCGCTTTTGATACTGCTTTTATAGCATCATCCTGTCCTATCACTCTTTCATGTAATACTGCCTCAAGGTTTAAAAGCCTTTCCATTTCAGACATTTCTAATTTTTTCAATGGAACACCCGTCCAATCTGAAACTACCTCTGAAATGTTCTCTTCTGTAATTTCTATTATATCCTTTTCTGCATTTTTTCTCCACTCTGAATATTTTTTTGAATATTTTTTCTTTAATTCACTGATCTGATTTTTTATTTCTTCGACTTCGTCATATTTATCTTTTTGAACAAAATACTCTTTTTTGTTCTCCAATTCCGTTATTTTATTTAACATCTTTTTTAAATTTTTTGGTAAAGTCAATGCATTCAATCGCATTCTTGCACCAGCTTCATCTATAAGATCTACAGCTTTATCCGGCAAATATCTGTCTGTAATATATCTTAAAGATAGGTTAACAGCCGCTTCCAACGCCTGATCTGTATATTTTACTTTATGATGCTCTTCATATTTTGATTTTATTCCTTTTAAAATCGCAATTGCCTCGTCATATGTCGGTTCATTTACATATATTTTTTGAAACCTTCTCTCAAGAGCAGGATCTTTTTCAATAAATTTCCTATACTCTGACGGAGTCGTGGCACCTATAACCGTAATATTCCCACTTGCCAGTGCTGGTTTTAAAACATTAGCAGCATCCATTGAAGACCCTTCTGCAGCCCCAGCCTCCACAATCATATGCAATTCATCTATAAACAATATTATATCCTTATTTTTTTCAAGTATTTGCATTAATTTTTTCATTCTCTTTTCAAATTCACCACGATATTTTGTTCCAGCAACAAGAGAAGTTAAATCAAGAGAAAAAATGCATTTGTTTTTCAAAACTTCTGGAACATCACCTTTTATTATCTTTTCAGCCAATCCTTCAACAATAGCACTTTTACCAACTCCTGCTTCACCAATCAAAACAGGATTATTCTTTTTTCTTCTCGCTAATATTTCCATTAACCTTCTTATTTCAACTTCTCTGCCAATAACCGGATCCAATTCATCCTTTGCAGCTTTATCCGTCAAATCAGTTCCATAACCTTCAAGTTGCTTAATTGCATTTTGCCTCTGTCTAAACCTTTCATCATCCTTTTCAACAAATGGTGATACTCCTTTTTCATTCTCATTTTTGTTTAACATTATATCTGCTAATTTTTTTCTCATTTCAACAAGGTTTATACCCAATCTTCGTAAAACATGTGCTGCTATCCCTTCACCTTCACGACATATCCCAAGCAATAAGTGTTCGGCATCTATTTGTGAAGTTCCAAGAATTTCTGATTCATCATAAGCTAATTCTATAATCCTTTTAGCTCTTGGAGTAGGTTGAGGGGATGCCCCAACAATATTATGCGAAGCATTTACTCCAACTATATTCGTTATTTCTGATTTTATTTTTCCGTATGTTAAATTATAATACGAAAAAATCTGAGTTAAGTATTTTCCACTAACTTTCAAAAGTCCCAATAACAGATGTTCTGTTCCTACATAAGGATGTCCCATAAATCTCGCTTCATTTTGGGCTTCAATAAAAACTTTAGCCGCTCTATCTGTAAAGTTATCAAACATATTATCACCTCCGTATCTAATAGATATTTTAACACATTTTCACTAAATTATGAAGAATATACCTTTAAAATTATTGATTTTCATCGCTATATACTCTTAAAACTTTTTTAAACCTTAAAATATTTTTCAAGAGAAATTTAAAGAAAAAGAGTTTAATTATAATGTTAAAATTATCTAATTGGAGGCGGTCTATATGTCAGCGTTTATTGTTTTACTGATAACCATAGTAGCATATTATTTTATTATCTTTGCAAAAAACGTTAAAAAATCGATTATTACCTTTCTCTTTGGTATTCTACTATTCATATTAAAGCCTGTAGACGGCCTAGAATTTGAAAATATTGGAAGAATTGTAAGTTTTGAAACGCTCGGAATACTATTAGGAATGATGATCATAGTAGAAATATTAAAAGAAAGTGGTTTTTTCACATTTGCCGCTGTTAATGCAATAAAATTAAGTAGATATAAATTTTGGGTAGTTTTGACCTTACTAATGCTATTAGTCGCTCTTTTTTCTGCATTTTTAGATAATCTCATTACAATTATGCTTATTGCTCCTATTATATTTTTAGTTGCTGATACGCTTGAAATAAACCCTGTTCCGTTGATGTTGTTAACAATAACTATCGACAATATCGGCGGAATGAGTACTTTAATCGGTAGTCCGCTTAATATTGTTTTAGGCTCTATTGGGGAGCTTCATTTTACAAAATTTTTAATTACAATGCTTCCAATTACAACATTATCCTTTATTTCTGTTCTTATTATGTTTAAATTCAACAACAAAGTAGACACAAAAACTTTCAATGAAAAATTAAAAACACTATCTAATATGGATCCTGAAAAAGCTATTGAAAATAAGTCATTGATGTATAAAGGAGTTACAATATTTATTGTTGTTTTAATGGGTTTTATGTTTCATTCTATAATAAAGATAGATCTGGCTTTAATCGCTCTTTCTGGAGCTTTAATACTTATGTTGTTAACTCAAAAAGATTTTGAAAGCATGTCAAAAGATTTAGACTGGGATACCATGTTTTTTTATGCGGGCTTATTTACAATAGCTTTTTCATTAGAAGAAATCGGTGTAACTAAGATGATTGCAAATATTTTTAACCCTTTAATGGGCTCTCCGATAATATTAATGATAGTGATTATGTGGTCTTCTGCAATTGTCATTCCATTTTTGAGCGCAGTACCTGGAACACTCATATTAGCCCCTGTTATTAAATTATTAGTATTAAACGGAGCTCCTTATGAATTATGGTACGCTTATGCTATTGGCGCAAATTTAGGCACCAATTTAACTCCTTTAGGTGCTGTTCAGAATATTGTTGGAGTATCTTTACTTGAAAAGAATTACAGCAAAACAGTTACTTTTAATGAGTATATGAAAAAATCTTTTTTCCCTGTTTTAATCCCTATGATTTTAGGTACTATCTATTTATTTTTTATTTAATTTGCTAATGATTGTACCTGGAGGTGTTGTTATGAATAAAGTATTATTTGAAAAGAAAATAAACAACATCGTTTTAAAAATTATTATGGGCGATTTAACAAAAGAAAAGGTTGATGCAATTGTAAATGCGGCTAATTCTTATCTTTCTCATGGTGGTGGCGTTGCTGCAGCCATCGTTAAAGCAGGAGGATATCAAATTCAAAAAGAAAGTGATGAATATATTAAAAATAATGGTATAATAAAAACAGGTGAAGTTGCTGTTACGAAAGCAGGTTCTTTACCTGTTAAATATGTCATTCACACAGTTGGACCTGTATGGCACGGAGGGAATGACAACGAAGAGAAATTGCTTTATAATTCTGTTTTTAATTCTTTTAAAAAAGCTGACGAAATGAAACTTTCTTCAATTTCTTTACCTGCAATAAGTTCTGGAATATTTGGCTATCCATTTGAAAAAGCATGCAAAACTTATTTAAAAGCCGTAAATGATTTTTCAAAAATATCCTTATACTTAAAAGAAATGAGATTTTGTTTTTTAGAAAAAAATAGAGCTTTCACATTTATGAAAATCATAGGAGGATAAAATGGCAACTTTAAAAATCCACAATGAAAAAAGAAAAAGAAAACATTTATTGTCTGAAAAAATTAAATCAACTAAAAAAATTGAAAATAGCGTTAAGCAACAAAAAGAAATGGTCGAAAATATTTCTTCTGGAAATGCTTTAATTGGATGGTTGAAAATTATTTTTTCAAGCTTTAACTTTTTAATATCCTTTTTTTTAACTTTACTTATGAGTATAATATATTTTCAAAAACCGCTAATCCAAAGTATGCTTGGAAACCAATTCACACTTGATGTTTTTAATATAATAATCCTTGGAATATTATATCTTTCTTATAGTATTTTTGAACAATTTAATGCTATTTATTATTTAAAGGGTAAAATAAGAGCAACTAAAATTACAGCTTTTATGAAATTTTTAATATCTATGATTATGATATTTTCGATTTTATATTTAATATTCAAATATGGTATTCAATGGTTTGGAATTTCATTATTTGGAAAAACTTCACTTGGAAAAAATCAATTATTTTATATACCAAGCATTGTATATTTGACTTATTCTGTTTTTTTATCTTTGCTGTCTTACTATGATATATTAAATTAATATTTTGTATAGATAGTTATTATTTTAAGGGGCCATGCTCCTTAATTATTTAAAGATAATGTTAATATTAATAGCAAAACATTAATAATAAACGGAGGTGTTGTTATGAAAAAAATGGAATACGATGTTGTAATTTTAGGCGGAGTAGCCGCTGGAACAAGTGCAGCGGCAAGTGCAAAGAGGATAAATAAAAATTTGAAAATAGCTATTTTTCAAAAAGAACCATATATATCTTATGGTGGGTGTGGGCTGCCATATGTCATTAGCGGCGATGTTGAATCCGCTGAATCTGTAATTGCCTTAACTCCTGAAAAGTTTAAAGAAAAAAAAGGTGCTGATGTTTTTGTAGAACATGAAGCTTATAATATCGATTTTTCGAATAAAGTTGTATATATAAAATCACAAAACGATGAAAAAATTGTTTCGTATAATAAACTAGTGATTTCTACCGGTGCATCTCCAATAATCCCTTCATTTGATACCTGGGGAGAAAATGGTATTTTTAAATTAAGAAATCCTGATGATGCAAGAAGTATTTTAAATTTTATACATAAGAATAACCCTAAAAAAGCAATTATAATTGGAGGAGGTTTTATCGGAATTGAAACTGCCGAAGCATTAAAAAAACATAATATAGATATTACTATAATTGAGGGAACTGACCATATTCTTGGTGAAATCGAACCTGAAATTCATGAGGAATTTATAAATAGTTTAAAAGATAAAGGAATTACATTTGTATTGAATACTTTTGCCGAAAATATTATAAAAGAAAATGGGATATTTAAAGTAATAACAAAAGATAGCGTTTATACTGCTGATATGATTATAGTGTCAATAGGCGTAAAACCAAATACAGCATTTTTAAAAGAATCTGGTTTAATAATGGCAAAAAATGGCGCTATTATAGTAAATGAAAAAATGGAAACAAATATAAAAGATATTTATGCAGCCGGTGACTGTGCAACAGTAAATCATTTTATTACAAAAGAAAATGTTTATATCCCGCTTGGAACTACCGCAAACAAGCAGGGGAGGATTGCGGGAAAAAATATTGCTGGTATAAATGATTCATTTATTGGTGTTGTGGGATCATTAATTACAAAATTTGAAGATATTGAATATGCAAAAACTGGTTTAACTTTAAAAAAGGCGAAAGAAAAAGGATATGATGCAGATGCCGTATTTATTAAATCTGGAAGCAAAGCCCATTATTACAAAGGATCGAAAAAATTAAAAATTAAACTTGTTTTTGAGAAGAAGACTGGAAAGATTTTAGGAGCACAATTTGTAGGTGGTGAAACTCACCCAAGGTTAAATACAATTACTTCATTATTATATACAAACGGCACAGTCGATATGCTAAGAAATATGGATTTGGCTTACTCACCTCCATTTTCTCCAGTATGGGATATTGACCTTGTAGCAGCAACACAGGCAATTAAAAAAGTATAAGCGTCAAACTCAGGAAAAATTTAATACTATATAGACAAAATCAAGATAAAAGAGTGTCCAAAAAGTAAAGTTGCTCAAACCTTAATTGCTAATCTTCAAAAATAGCATATTTTCGCCGGTCGTATCAGACTCACATCCATGTTCGGCTTCACTCAATTTTGCATCCATGCAAAATTGACCGGCTTCATATGCTATTTTTTCAGGCAATTTTCGAGTTTTCACTTACTTTACTAATTGGACACCCTATCAAGATAAAATTGTTTAGAATTATTACTCATGATTTAACCTCCCTGTAAAAGTGTATAGTTTGATTTTACCGAATCAAATAATAATTTAACCAATTATATTGCACACCAGGGAGGTAAACTTTTTAAAAAGCTAATATGAAAGTATTGTGAACAATGGTATTTTAGAATTTTTGAAGATACTAATTTTATTAATAAAAATGAGGTGCTTCGAGCACCTCAAATAAAAAATCCTCTTCCTGTATAAAAATCCATATAAATTAGAGTTTTTAGTGTATACAGTATAATTAATTAACTTTTTTGTATTTTCTATCCCTATACATTTTATTTGTCTATTAAAAAAACTCTATCAATCAGACAAAACTACATCCCTTACTTTTTTAATAACTTCCTTTGGATTTCTTCCAAAAACTCTAATCATTGCTTCTTTTCCATAAAAACCGTCATCCCAAACAAAATCTACTGGTTCTTTTGTTGTTTCATATATATTTGAAAGTCCATATGGAATAGAATATCCTTCTTTAGTTTGAATTTCTATCGGTTCTTTACTTCTATCAAGATAAAATGTCTTATAACCTTTTTCTTCAGCCTTTTTAATATATTCTTTTTTATACATAATATTCATTCCAGACCTTATCCATGGGAAGTATTTCATTGTGGCGATAACCGCCCTTGCCATATGGCTTTTTCCGAAAAATGCTGGTTCATGTATAAAATTTATTTCATCACCAAGTTTATGTATTCTTCCGGGAAATTTTCCAACATCATTTTCATTTTTTGCCTCTGGCATTGCAAATGCTATATTTTGACCAACTTCTGGTATGGTATATTTTCCCAATTTTATTATCTCAGGTTTTATTTTCCAGAGTTCTTTGATAATATAATCTCTATGAATTTCATACGTTATTCTTTCTGTTTCTACAGAACTTTCAGAATTTTCAACCAGTTTATTCATATAGTACAATGAGGCTGTTATGGATTCTTCAATGGTATAGCCAATATGAATGTGTGCTGATATTAGAGATGAGAATACGCAACCCGTTCCGTGCAATTCCTTTTTATATCTTGGTGAATAGAATCTTTTATTTTTATATATTATTTCTATTTTTTCAGTATTTTTGTGACCACCTGTGATTATTACATCACATTTGATATCTGTCACTTCATATTCTTCTGAGTTCATTATCATTAAATCTACGTATTTTGAACCTTCATTTACATCTTCTGGTGGTATTATATTGTATCCTGAAGAGGTTTTAATTACAGGATTCCATATTATTTTTGATTCATTATATCTTTTTCTCAAAATTTTAATTTGTTTTGAATTTGCCATTCCCACCTTTATTAAAAAGAATTTATCAAATAAGTCAAATTCTTCAAAGTTTTCTCTGAACTCCACACTTTTAAATTCTTTTTCATTCTGTACTGTGTATGCTGATATAATAGCTTTTGGACTTATTTTAAACATTTTCATTATTGATATATCCTGTAATATACCTGCTCCACCAGATGGATCAAATCCTGAAAATACAAGCATCATAATTCCTCCTATTCTATTAACAATATTTCTGCTTTTTCGAGGTATTCCTCTGTAATTCTCATTGCGCATAATGGTCCACACATAGAACACATATTACTTTCTTTCCCTTTTCTTGCGGTATAGAATTTTTTAGCTTTTTCCTGATCCAATGCAAGTTCAAACTGTTTCTCCCAGTCGAACTGTTTTCTTGCTTTGCTCATTTCATTATCAATATCCATGTTTTTTCTATTTTTAGCTATGTCCGCTGAATGAGCTGCTATCTTTGTTGCTATTACCCCGTCTTTTATATCTTCTATAGTTGGCAATCTGAGATGTTCCGCAGGTGTTACTGCACAAAGGAAATCCGCTCCTTTGGCTGCAGCAATAGCCCCACCTATTGCAGAGGTTATATGGTCGTATCCTGGGGCAATATCCGTTGTGATTGGACCAAGTACATAAAAAGGTGCTCCATTACAGATTTTCTTTTGTAATATCACATTGGCCTCAATTTCATCGATTGGCATATGGCCCGGACCTTCAACCATTACCTGAACTCCGGCTTCACGGGCTCTTTTTACAAGTTCTCCCAATCTCAATAATTCCTCAAATTGAAGGTCATCGGTTGCATCGTGGAGGGATCCAGGTCTCATACCATCACCAAGGCTTATTGTTATATCGTATTCCTTACATATTTTCAGTATTTTATCATAAAATTCGTAAAATGGATTTTCTTTGTGATTTTTTATCATCCATCCAACAATTATTGAACCACCACGTGAGACTATTTTTGTTATTCTGTTTGAATTTCTCAATTTTTCAATGGTTGTTCTGGTAATACCTGCGTGTATTGTCATAAAATCAACACCATCTTCGGCATGGTCTTTTACCATTTGAATGAAATCTTCAGCTTCAAAATCAATTACTCTTTTTTTCTGTTGTACGGCTTTTGTTGCAGCATCATATACTGGTACCGTCCCAACCATGATATTTGAATTTTTGATTATTTCACTTCTTATATAGCTTAAATCTCCCCATGTTGAAAGGTCCATTATTGAATCCGCATCATATTTTTCTGCAATTCCCAACTTTTTAATTTCTTCATTTAAATCCGTGTATCCCTGAGAAGTACCTATATTAATATTTATCTTTGTTTTTAGTCCTTCACCAATAGCTCTGATATTTTTAAAATTATGATTTTTATTTTTGGGTAACACGACTCTTCCAGAAGCTATTTTTTCTCTCAATAATTCCGGAGATATATTTTCATGCTTTGCTGCTATTATCATCTCTTCCGTAATAACGCCCATTTTTGCGAATTCCAATTGTGTCATTTTCTTTCCTCCTTAAAACCAGTTTACTGTTGTAGGATTATATCCTCTACTTTTTATATAGTTAATAAACTCCTGAAAGTTTCGTTTATCTTCTATTTCAAATTGTTTTGTTGATTCTTTATATATTGTATATCCACCAACTTTTGTTGTTGAACCAGCTGACATCTTTGTTGCAATTCCCACGATTGCATTTCGAAAATCAACATTTTCACGTGTTGAAATATTTATATGAACCCTTGGAAAAATCAATTTTAAAGTAAGAATGTAATGTATAAGCTGTTTATCAGGAATAATATAAAAATTGTTTTTTACATTGTATGCAGATTTTATCCTTGGAAAGGATATTGCATATTCTATTTCAGGATAATTTTTTAATAGATAATCCATATGATACGCAAGCATTATTATTTCAAATTCTGGTTCATATAATCCAAGTAATGCGCCTATATTTATTTCCCTAATTCCGGCTTTTATTGCATGTTCTATTGTATCTAGGCGTTTTTTATAATTGCTTTTTGGGCCAAAAAGATGGACTTCTTTATATTCTTTTATGCAATATGTTTCCTGATACATTGTAACACCTATTAATCCCACTGAAATAAGTTCTTTATAATCATCTTCTTTTAAAGAATACGTTTCTATAGAAATCTCTTTGAAAAATCTTTTCAATAATTTTATTGTATTATATAGATAATCTAAATCTGTAGTTACAGGGTCTTCACCTGTTAATATGAGGACATGGTCTATGCCTGTGTTTTTTAAATATAAAGCCTCTTTTTCTATTTCTTCATATGTTAATTTTTTTCTCTGGATCTTGTTTGTTGCCTTGAATCCGCAGTATGTACATCCATTTATGCAATAATTTGATATATATAATGGCGCATATAGAAATATAACATCACCAAAGAATTTTCTATTATTTTTCATTACTTTCTTCGCCATTGTTCGAAGATTTATGTTTTCAAGTAAACCAAATATTTCATTTACAGCAAAAAACTCTTTGTTTAAGTTGATATAGTGTTCTTTTTTTCTTTCATTTTCTACATATTTGATGATTTTTTCAACATTCTCAGAAAACATGTCAATCTCTTCCTATATAATCGAACAATGGCGAAGATGCTTCTGCCACCTCTTTTTCTTCAGGCATTCCTGATAGATATGCGAGTCTCCCAGCTTCAGCAGCAAGAGAAAAAGCCTTTACCATCTTGACGGGATCATCTGCTATCGAAACTGCTGTGTTTGCAAGAACTGCATGACAGCCAGTTTCCATTGCTTCTGCTACATGTGATGTTTTTCCTATTCCTGCATCTATTATTATCTTCACATCAAATTCGTTTAAAAGAATCTTTACAAACTCCTTTGTTCTGAATCCTTTGTTTGTACCTATTGGTGAGCCAAGTGGCATTAAGATCTCTGCACCATTTTCTATCATTTTTCGCGCATCATATAAATCAGGATACATATAAGGAAATACTTTAAAACCATTTTCAGTTAGTAATTTACATGCTTTTATGGTTTCCTGATTATCCGGCATTAGATACTTTGAATCATTTATGATTTCTATTTTCACCCAATCTGTATTCATTAATTCTTTTCCAGCTTTTGCAATCAACAATGCCTCATGTGCATTTCTTGCCCCAGATGTGTTTACCATTATTTTTTTTACATTAATATAGTCTAAAATACTTTCATTCATGTTGCTGTATGAAGCCCTTCTCATTGCAACGGTAACTACTTCTATATTTGATTCTTCTATGGCTTTTTTCATAATATTATAATCCCTAAATTTTCCTGTTCCCATGAAAAATAGATTATTGATTTCTTCACCGTAAAAATTAATATCAACCACCTCCCACTACCGTAATGATTTCAATTTTGTCGTTTTTGGATAAACGATGTTCAATATAATTCTTGATTGAGATAATTTCGCTGTTTTTTATTACAACGACAGGTTTGTTACTTAAAGAGAGTTCTTCGAGTAATTCCTTTAATGTACTGCTTTTACACTCTTTTTCTTTACCGTTTATATATACTCTCAAGAGATCACCTCCTGCTATAAAAAAATCCCCTGCACGAAGCAGGAGATTGATTTCTATCTCTGCTCCGCTCCTTTCGCTGGTATTAACCAGATCAAGTTATAAGGGTCAGAGGCTTCCACCTCACTCTCAGCTACGGATTAGTAGCTCCCCTGCGGATCTTTTTTATTCACTTTTCATTTTGATTATATCATTATTTTTCTTTTATTTCAAGAGAGGCTGTTTGTATTTTTTATTTTGGTATAAGTTTCAATAAACTCTTCAATTTTTAAATTATAATATATTATTTTCATTTTTTATTTCATAGACTGAATTTAAATTTGAGACATAGTATTTATATGCATCTTCATAATTTAAAAAAATATTTTTAATATTATTTTCCCCATACGCAATAATGAATATGCCAAAAATTGTTAATAGTAAAAAAATATTTTTTTTCATCTCTTCCTCCTGTTATTCTATTTCTTTAAATATTACAAATCTTTCATAAAATTTATCATATACATAATAACATAGTATATTGTTTATTTTTTTTATTTTTATATCAGTAGGTATAAATTTATATGGTTGAACAGGTTCTTTATCCCCAAAATTCAAAAATATTTTTGCATTTTTTTCAACTAAACCTATATCTTTAATTTCATATTTTTTTATAAAACACAAATTTCCTGTATTTGTGTATCCCATTTTTGGGTCAGTTGTTAATAAATATAAATTATTTTCTATTAATTCTGCTGCATGCGTAATTTGTTCATATCTAAAAGAATATCTTGTATCAATAATTTTATTTCTTTCAGTTATTCCATCTTCTGTAATCTTCCATAAAGCAAGTCTGTTTATTTTTTTATAAAGATTATATTCTTGATTATTAATATTTTCTTCAAATATCAGTAAATATGGTATTTCTTTATCTTCTAATAAAAATGATTCCATTTTACTTGTTTCAAATAATTCCTGCTTTATTTCATATTCTTTTTTTATTCCATATATTGTATATCCAAAGTATTTTTCTTTTTTATTTAATGAACTATATTTTCGATATATAACACTATGAATTTTTTTTGAATTTATATATTCATATACATTACTAATTATATGAATATTTTCATTTTTATCTATCATCATTTCCTTTCCGTGGCTATATCCAACTACAGAAATATTTTTATTATAATAATCTTCTTTTGTTTTCTTGGAAATAAGGTTTGCAATATCTTCAAAAATATAAAAATCTATCATTTTAAAATCTTTGTTAAATACGCTTATTCCACTGTTTGTAAAAAAGTATATTTTCCCATTTTTTTCTTTTATATCTCTAACAGCAAGTCCTTCTGCAAATGGTGGTGGTGCAAATTTTTTAATTTGTATTTTTTTTATTTTTTTAGTTTTTAGATTGATAACATAAACAAAGGCTTTACGTTCTTTTAAATCTAAATAATCAACGGGCATTCCATATGATACAACTACTCCTTTAAAAATATATATATTATTACCATCTTCGCTAACTATCCAATACATAGAAGATAATGGAAAATATTCATTTATTATTTCTTGTGGTATAGTAATAATCTCTTCTTCTGAAATATCTGAACCATCATCAAATTTATATTTTTTGTCTGTTGCTATTGTATATATTGGTTTTAAATTTAATGGTTTTATTTCTCTAAAATAATATTTTAATTCATGAGGAAATATAATTACCAACATTGCAACTAAAAAAAAGTATAGGATTATATATTTTTTCATTTTCTTACCATCCTTTCACCCTAAGTTTTATATCTTGATAATTCATTTTTCTTGCTTCAATATTTGCAATACTAATTTTATTACGATATTCTAATTTTTTATTCTCCAGCATATGTGAGTAATCAAAAATTTTTAATTTTATTCCGGCATTTAAATTACCATAAAATCTATCATTATAAGGATAATTAGTGTATATGGAAAAATTCGATAATTCATAAAATTCAGTTTTCTCGTTTTCTAATACTACTTGAAAATCTTTTCCATTAAATATTTTTAAAAAATATTTCTTAAAATATTCTCCATTGTTAGAAAATATAGTTATACACAATATTGTATAAAAAAATATTATTATCCTTTTCATGTCTTACCACCCTTCATTATTATATGGAGGAGTTGATAACTCCTCCATATTTTTTAAATATTTAAACTTAGAACATATAATATATAATTTTCTTTGTTTATAAGATATATATTTTTTTCATCAGCATCTAGTATTAATTTGTTTATACTTCCCACTTTTTTATCGATCACTTCTTTTATCGGTATTTTTTTAAATAACTTTGAGTATCCTTTTTCATCTGTTCTTGTGTCTATTATATAAAAATTCTTTTCATCCATTATTATTATATAATTTTTAAATTTTGTGATTTTTATATAATCTTCGATAAAACTACTATATATTTCTCTTTCTTCATTTTCTGATATAAAATCAAACTGTGTTTCTATTACCGAATATTCTCTGTTGCTAAAGTTTTTAATATTTAAATCAAAATCATATTTTATTATACTTATATGCGGATATTTAAAAGTTGTATCATATACAATAACATAGACATTATTATTTACAATCATTATTTTGTTTTTATTAGGAAAACCATTTCCTTTTTTACTTACTCCATTATTTATATTATAATAATATAAATATCCTTCTTCATTAATTAAAAAAATATCGTTATCCCTGGCATCAAATGAAATAAAGGAAGTGTAGCGAATTTCTCCTTTTATTTTTATCGTTTTTTCTTCATTATTTTTAGGTGAAAATATATACAAATTTCTTTTTTCACCAATCTGATCTATTATATAAATTTTATCATTTATTACTTTTAAAAATTCGGTGTAATATGGTTGTTTTGAAAATGGATTACTTTTTACTAAAACCGGTAGAGAAAAGTTTTTAAAAAATTCAAAAAAATTAGTTACCTCTTCATTATAAATATTATATCTTTCAATATTTAAATTATCAATATCTTTTATTAAAAAAATCTGACCATTATTTGTTCCAATATACTTATCTAAATCAACTTTAATAGGATCAATATATATTTTATTTTTCATTGATAAATTATGCGAAAAAATCATTACATTAATAAAAACTATTAATACTATTATAAATTTTCTCACTTTTTCACCTCTCGTTAATAGTTAATTTTAACATATCTTGGAGCAAGCACTTCTAATTTATCTCTTCTTGTTCCAGATGGCATATCTATTCTTATAATGTTTTTCATTTCATCATTAGTTAAAACTTTTACATTAACAACTTTTGAATCAGCAAAAATATTTACTGGAATCATATTTACAAACATCATCAACAAAATAGCATATATCACTACCTTTTTCATTTTCC
>NZ_AZAY01000014.1 GCF_001021165.1 Marinitoga sp. 1197 | reverse complement strand
GGAAATGGAACAAGTAATGTTGGGGTTATGATGGCTATCGGTTATGATGATGATTATGCTGGTTCAGGAAATGCAGGTTTGTTAATCGCAGATGGAGACGCGGGTATAGTATTGTTTGATATTTCAACACCAAATTCTCCAGTATTACCAGATGCTGATCATGCTCAAGATAGATACAACACTTCAGGTACAGCGTTTGATTTATATGTAGATGCAGCAAATGATAGAGTATATGTGGCAGATGGGACACAAGGTTTAGCAGTTGTTGAGTATAATTATTCTGCGGGACCACCAATAGAAATTACATGGTCATTACAAGGTTCTGTGAGATTTGATGATGCTATAATAATGGGAATTGAACAAAGAGCAACAGGATATTATGAATTAGCAGCAGGTAATAGAGGTGTTTTAATTATGGCTGTTGGAGATCCAACGGAACTAGCAAATGGAGATGCTTTAGATAGTTCTAGTGGAGATAGCGATAGTGATGGTAATTATGTAGAAAGCGAATATAATACACAAGGAGCAGGATTTTCAGTTCTATTTAAATCTGTTGGAGGTACTAATTATTCAATAGTATCAGATGGAGATAATGGAGTAGTAGTGCTTAGTGATAGCAGTTATGATTTTACAAAAATTGCGGATTATAATTGGATTAATTTTGGTAATCTTGTAACAAATTAAAAATTTATTCAAATCCCCGGGATTTCCCGGGGATTTTTTATGTTTTAGAAAAAGAATATTTTAATATTTACATTGCTTATTTTTCATGTTATAATATCACTGACAATTAAATAAAATTCCTTTAAAATGTAAGGGAAAACGGTGAAAATCCGTTGCGGGCGCGCCACCGTGAGTGGGGACGAAATCAGCACTTATGCCACTGGAAACATTTCTCTGGGAAGGCGCTGAGAGTAGAGAGAACCACAAGCCGGGAGACCTATTTTAAAGGGATTTGTTCCATCTTCTCGCGAAAAGAAGATGGAAAATAGATTTTTTATAGGAGGGATATGTATGAAAAAAAGTTTAGCAGTTGTTTTAATATTGGCGTTTTTAACATCGTTTATATTTGCTTTTCAACCAGTAACTCTTGTGGATGATTTAGGAAGAGTAGTGAAATTTGATAAAGAAGTTGAAAGAATTATTGTTGCAGCTCCTGCTATTTCTGATTTTATAATCAAATTAGGTGCAAAAGATAAAGTTGTAGGTGTTACAGATTTTGATTCTTATATAACAGATGTAGAAAAAATAGGTAATATGTTTCCTTTAAATGTTGAAAAAATAATTTCTCTAAATCCAGATGTTGTATTATTAACCGGTGGTTTTCAGGAAGGCGAAGTATCAAAATTAGAAAAATTTGGAATTAAATCTTTTGTAATAAATCCCACCACATTAAATGAAATGTTTAGAGATTTATCCCTTGTAGGTGCAATACTTGGAAAAGGCAAAACTGCTCAGGACTATTCGCGAAAGTTAAGAGTTAGAATGTTAAACATTGCAAAAAATTCATTTTCGTGGAAAAATAAGCCAAAGGTAATATATTTATCCGCATACGGTAGTGTATCACAAATGTGGACATGTGGTACCGGTTCGTATTTAAATGAATTAATTACATATGCTGGTGGAATAAATGTAACTGCTCCATATACAGGAAACAATGGTTGGTTTGCAATAGGGCCTGAATTTGTAGTAAAGGAAAATCCGGATATAATTTTGGTTCCTTCTTATTATCCTGGGGATAAAGGCGCTTATAATCTAATAATGAATGCAGAACAATTTAAAGATGTTAATGCCGTGAAAAATTCTAAGGTATTTATAATAGACGGAAATAAAGCTTCTTTGCCAAATACTGGATTAATAGATTTGTTAGGAGAGCTCAACAAACTCTTCAGTGAAAACAGATGAAAATATTAAAAACGGGGAAAGTTTCCCCGTTTTTTTCCCTGATATTTGGGCTAATTTTTATACTATTTTCTATAGTATTATTTACATCATTAGGAACAGTTAAGATTTCATTTAAAGATGTTGTTTTATCCTTTTTTAATGCATCTTCAAATTCTTTGTATAATAAAATAATTTTCAATTTAAGATTACCAAGAATATTGGGAACGATTATTATTGGTGCAATCTTAGCAATTGCGGGAAATGATTTTCAAATGATAATAAAAAATCCTCTTGCAGATCCTTTTATTATTGGTATATCCTCTGGAGCAAGTTTTGGCGCTATTATATACACTGCACTTAAAAGTGTATATGGGATTGATTTGCCTTTTGGGATAGAATTTTTTTCATTTATTTCTGCATTAACTGCAACAATAATAACTTTTTCATTAGCAAGAGAAGGTAAAAAATTTCCTGTTATATCTTTAATATTAAGTGGAGTTATCGTTGGATTTGTGTTTAATTCTCTTTCTACTCTGTTTACTGTTTTATTCTGGCAAAATTTATTACATGTCAATTTTTGGTTAATGGGTAGTACAGGTAATATTGTCTGGTCAGATTTAATTATATTAAGTATATTTCTTGTACTTCAAATTTTGGTGAATTTTATTTTTAAAAAACATATTGAAGTTGTAGCGATGGGAGATGACATTTCAGTTTTTTCCGGAATAAATCCTGAAAAAATAAAATTAATAGTACTTGGTATTAATGTTCTGGCAGTATCTATAGTTGTATCAAAAGCTGGAATAATTGGATTTGTAGGTCTTATAATACCACATCTTGTAAGAAAAATTACAGGTCCAAATATACATTACTCTACAATAGGAGCTTTAATATATGGAGGAATATTCCTGGGGTTTGCAGACCTATTTTCACGATATTTATTCAGACCTACAGAATTGCCCATAGGAGTTACGACATCTATAGTAGGAGCCCCTATTTTTATTATTATTATGAAAAGAGGAAAAAAAATATGAAAATATTAGAAATTGAAAATCTTGAGTTTTCATATAATAATTATTTTAGGTTAAAAATAGATCATATGTATATAAAAAAAGGAGAATTCGTTTCAATAATTGGACCAAATGGTTCAGGCAAAACTACTGTATTAAAATTATTAACATTATTAGAAAAGAAAAATAAAGGAAAAATTATAATAGCTGGAAAAAAAATAGAAGATTATACTAAAAGAGAATTGTATAAAAAGATAGCCGTGGTTCCACAGGAATTTTTCACATCATTTGAATTTACAGTAGAAAATATAATTTCATCGGGAAGAATTCCTTATGAAACATTATTTTCAAGCAGTGATGAAAAAATCGTAGAAAAAGTCATGATAAAAACAAATACTTTAAAATTTAAAGATAGAATTTATAATTATCTTAGTGGTGGTGAAAAACAAAGGGTTATGTTAACACGAGCGTTGGTTCAAAATACTGATATATTATTACTGGATGAATTTGTATCTCAAATAGATCCAGGTTATACTCAACAATTAATACGAATGGTGAAAAACGAATCGATTAAATATGAAAAAAGTATATTGTCAATATTTCATGATGTTAATCTAGCATCATTATATTCTGATAGAATATATATCTTTAAAGATGGGGAAATTAAATATTTTGGTTCTCCAGAAAGTGTTATAACTGAGAAAATAATGAAGGAGATTTTCAATATAGATTGTATAATAACAAAACATCCTAAAAAAGGAAAACCTCAGGTTATTTTTGAATATTGATACAATTATGTTATAATTTAATTAGTATAATTTATATAAATGTTCTAAATTATTCTTTCTTTTCAAATGCTAATATTTCGGTTATGATAATGTTTTGATTATAATACTTTAAAAGGGGGTATTGAGATTGGGTGTGAAGTATATTGTAAATATTGATAAAGTAAATCAATTAACCAAAGCAGAAAAAGAAGAACTAAAAAAAGTTACAAAAAAATATAAATTCAGAGCAAATGATTATTATTTAGGACTTATAAACTGGGATGATCCAAATGATCCAATTAGAAATCTCATAATCCCACAAATTGGAGAGTTAGACGAATGGGGGAAGTTAGATGCGTCAAATGAAAAGTCATATACCATAAGTAAAGGATTGCAACACAAATACAAGGATACAGCTTTGTTGCTTGTAAATGATGTATGTGGAGGATATTGTAGATTTTGTTTTAGAAAAAGGTTATTTATAAACGTTGGTGAAGAAGTTGTCAGAGATGTAAGTGAAGATCTCGAATATATAAAGCAACACAAAGAGATAACAAATGTATTATTAACAGGAGGAGATCCGTTATTATTATCTACAGAAAAATTAGAAAATATCATAAAGCAAATACGCGAAATTGAACACGTTCAAATTATAAGAATAGGATCAAAAATGGTAGCATTTAATCCATATAGAATAATTGAAGATAATAAATTAATTGACATGATAAAAAAATATTCTACCGATGAAAAGAAAATATATATAATGACACAATTCAATCACCCTAATGAAATTACAAATGTTGCAATAAAAGCTGTAAATATGTTACTCAAAGCTGGAGCTATTTTGGCCAATCAAACACCAATGATAAAAGGTGTAAATGCAGATTGGAAAACTCTAATGGAATTGTTTAAAAAATTATCATTTATAGGTGTCCCACCATATTATGTATTTCAGGGAAGACCTGTTGCAGGAAATAAACCTTTTGCTTTAACTATAGAAGAAGGCTATCAAATATTTTTAAAAGCAATTGCTAATGTTTCAGGACTTGCAAAAAGAGCAAGATTTGCTATGTCTCATGAAACAGGAAAAATTGAAGTGGCTGGATTAACAAAAGAACATATAATCTTTAGATATCAGAGAGCTCATAATCCTGAAAATGCAGGTAAATTTATGATCTACAAAAGAAATCCAAATGCATATTGGTTAGATGATTATAAAGAATTAGTTGAAGAATATATTATAGATAATCCACTTATTTAACAAGAGCGCCACACGGCGCTCTTATTGTTATTGCAGATATTCATATTTGTCTTTTGTTTTTATGTTAAAAGTGATATACTAAAATTAGTAATAATGAGGAGGGATAAAAATGGAATTAATAGAATCAGGAAGAAAAAAGATTGAATGGGTCAAACAGCATATGAAAGTGTTAAACACTTTAAAAGATATGTATATGGAAGAACAACCGTTTAAAGGAATTAATATTTCAATGAGTATTCATCTTGAAGCAAAAACCGCATATACTGCTGTTGTATTACACGAATTAGGAGCAAATGTAGCAATAACAAGTAGCAATCCGTTGTCTACGCAGGATGATGTAGCTGAGGCGCTAAAAACATATGGCGTTAATGTTTATGCTAAGCGCTCTACCGATGAAGAACTATACTGGAAAAACATAGACAAAGTGCTTTCCATTAAGCCCAATATTGTTATCGATGATGGTGCTGATTTAGGAGTTAGAATTGTAAAAAAATATCCGGAATTATTAGAAAATATTTGGGGAATAAACGAAGAAACTACAACAGGCATTAAAAGATATAAAGCATTATTAAAGGATGGGGAATTAAAAGTTCCTGTAATAGATGTAAATGATTCGTATATGAAATATTTATTTGATAATCGATATGGAACTGGGCAATCAACATGGGATGGAATTATAAGATCTACAAATCTAACAGTTGCTGGTAAAAATGTTGTAATTGCGGGTTATGGATGGTGTGGTAAGGGTGTTGCCATGCGAGCAAAAGGATTGGGTGCAAAGGTCATTATTACAGAAGTTGATCCTATAAAAGCAATAGAGGCAGTTATGGATGGCTTTGAAGTTATGCCTATGGATGAAGCTGCTAAAATTGGGGATTTCTTTATAACCGTTACAGGTGATACGGATGTTATTGTTGAAAAACACTTTTTAAATATGAAAGATGGTGTGGTTTTAGCTAACGCAGGACATTTTGATATAGAAGTTAAAGTTGCAGATTTAGAAAGGATTAAAGTTGAAAAAACAGAGGTTAGAAATGGTGTAACTCAATATACAATGCCAAATGGCAATAAGTTATATTTGCTTGGAATGGGGAGACTTGTAAATTTAGTAAATGGAGATGGACATCCTGTAGAAATAATGGATTTGTCCTTTTCATTACAACTTGAAGGAGCTAAATATCTAAAAGAAAATAAAGGGAATATAGCGGTTGATGTAAAACCGGTGCCGTATGAAGTTGACATAAAAATCGCAAAAATAAAATTAAAGACTATGGGTATTGAAATTGACGAATTAACTCCGGAACAAATCGCATATTTAAATAGCTGGAAATAAATTAAAACACCGAATAAGAACATACTAAAAAAATAAAAAGGGAGCGTAAGCTCCCTTTTTGGGGTGGCATGTGGGATTTGAACCCACGACATCCTGATCCACAGTCAGGCGTTCTACCACTGAACTAATGCCACCATCTCTAAATAAAAAAAGGTGGCGCGCCCAGAGGGACTCGAACCCCCAACCCTTGGATTAGAAATCCAATGCTCTATCCTATTGAGCTATGGGCGCTGGAGCGGCCGACGAGACTCGAACTCGCAACCCCTGGCTTGGAAGGCCAGTGTTCTACCAATTGAACTACAGCCGCACATGAAAAATACGCCACCTTCTGGTCGGAGCGACTGGGATCGAACCAGCGACCTCCGGTTCCCAAGACCGGCGCGCTACCATCTGCGCTACGCTCCGACACATCATCTTCATCAGATGTCCGTGAATTATAATACCACAAAAATCGCTATCTGTCAAGTAAAAAAATATTTCAAGATTTTTACAAATTATAAATTATCTAAATCATCTATTATTTTTTGTAAAACATCGGGTTCTTCATAAAATGAAATCACTTCTCCGTTTTTTAATGCTATGGTTAAACAAAAACTTTCTAAAAATGGTTTATGTAAAGTTCTTATTCGTTTATTTGGTAAAAATAAATCTCTAATTTTTGGATAATAAAATTCCTGATTTCCTTTTATATCATACAAATTATAAGACTCGATTTCATTTTTATATATTATCTGATTAAAATAGTCGCCGTTTGGCATTTTAAAAGAATAAGCAATATAATTATTACCTATAGCAAAAGTTGAAGAAAACAATTTTCCGATTTCTTCAATTGAGGAAATTTCACCCCGGCCAAAAAACAAATGATAATATCTCCAGTTTTCAGGTTTAAAATTATTATTTCTAATATAATTTTTCAATATATCAAATTTTCTTTCTTCATTTGCGGCAACAAGAAAAATTCCAGAAACAACTAACAAATAAAATAATATAAAATAATTTGTAAATCCAAAAAGTAAGGCTATGGCTTCGCTGCCAATTATAGTTCCCGCTAAAAATGAAAATACCTCTTTCCCTTTTAGCTTTAAAATCTGATAATAAATAATAAAAGCTATTAAAGAAACTCCAAAAAAGAGCCAACCTTTAACAAAGAGTTGTATAAAAGGAATTAGTCCTAAAATAATAGATAAAATCAAATAGTTCATATCATCACCTACTTTCCAACACAAAAATTACCAAAAATATTGTCCAATAATGTTTCTGTATAATCATCCCCTGTTAATTCATTTAAAGCTTCTATTGTTTTTCTAACATCAAACATTATTGCATCATTTGTTAATCCTAATTCAATTCCCTCTATAGCTTTAATTATAGAATCAATGGCTTTTTTTACAGCGTTTTTTTGTCTTCTGTTTGTAAGCGTTAATTCATCTGTAATTACAGTATCCTTTAATTTTTTATATATTAAATCCTCGAGATTTTTTATTTCACCATTGGATGCTGAAATTCTAACAACTTCATGTTCTTTCCACGAAATTTCAAAATTATCCTCATTAACAATATCTGATTTATTAATAACGATAACAACTTCTTTATTTAATTTCTTTATTTTATTATATATTTCTTTATCGTATTCATCTATGCCAACAGAATTATCCAATACAAATAATATAAGTTTTGACTCTTCAATAGCCTTTAATGAACGTATCACACCTATTTTCTCTACAACATCTTCGGTTTTTCTAATTCCTGCAGTATCAATAGCTTTTATAAAAATTCCTCTAATATTTAAATTCTCTTCAATAGTATCTCTTGTTGTTCCGGGAATATCAGTTACAATTGCTCTATCTTTTCTTAATAAAGCATTTAATAATGTGGATTTACCAGCATTGGGTTTTCCAACGATAGCCATTTTAATTCCCTCTATTGCAGATATTCCGTTATCAGCGTTTTCATATAATTCCTCTAACTTTGCTTTTATTGTATTTAATGATTCTAAAAATTGAAAATTATCAACTTCAAAATCATCTGGATAATCCATTTCAACCTCAATTCTGGCAGCAATATTAAATAATTCTTTTTTTATTATCTCTATTCTTTTTGACAATTTACCATCCATTTGATTCGTTGCAGCTTTCAATGCAAAATCCGAATTGGCATGAATCAATTCATTAATAGCTTCTGCTTTTAACAAATTCATTTTTCTATTCATAACAGCTCTTTTAGAAAATTCTCCTGGTAAAGCTTCTCTTACATTTAACGTCATTATTTTTTCTAAAATTTTTTTTGTTACTAATATACCGCCATGGCAGAATATCTCAAGCATATCTTCTCCAGTATAACTTTTTGGCCCTTTATGATAAACCCATGTAACTTCATCTATTACATAATCTTTTTCTTTAATCCAGCCATAATACATTTTTTTTGGTTCAGGAGCATGTATATTAAAAAGAGATTTTATAACGTTAATAGTGTTTTCTCCTGTTAATCTTATAACAGCTATAGCTCCTGTTCCAATAGGGCTTGAAATTGCAGCAATTGTATCAAAAATCATAAAATCACTCCCAAAAAAGTTTTCTGATATATTATATCATATTAAATCATATACTTTTTTACTATTATTATCTTTTATTGTAAATAATAAAAATTTATAGAAATATGAGGAAATAATAATAACGAATCACAATCTTCGGCCAGGCGGTGAAAATTCTTAATCCTCATTAAATATTTGCTTACCGCTGTCGCTCAACCATTGCATCCATGCAATGGTTTCGCTCAAAATCACATGGATGTGATTTTGAGCAAAGCCGAGCATGGATGCGAGTCTGAGCGACCGGCGAGAATGAAAAATTTTGAAGATTAGAAATTTCACCGCTTGAACGAGATATTATTTTGAGAAATATTTTGTACCTAATAATGACTCCAAAGTTTTTTATTATAATTTTATCATATAAGCAAATGAGCGTCTGAACGAGATCAGCATTTGCAAATTTTATATTTACAACTTTGGTAAATTTTTATTATTGACAAACAAAATAAATTTTGTTATAATATCCGCAAATAACAGAGGGGGGATTTCAAATGTATGAAGGAAAATTAATTCGATTAAGAGCATACTCAAAAGATGATATAGCTAATATATTAGAATACATAAATGATTTTGATGTAAAAAAATATTTAATGCCAGGAATACCTCTTCCATTCCGCTATGAAGATGAACTAAAATGGTATGAAAAACTAAATCCTATGAAAGCAGATAATTACAGTTTTGCTATAGAAAGAAAAGAAGACAATAAATATATAGGTGGATGTGGAATTGTTAGTGTAGACTGGAAAAATTCTGTAACAACTGTTGGAATTTTTCTGGGTAAACCATTCTGGAATAAAGGATATGGCACAGATGCCATGAAAGTGCTGATAAATTTTATATTCAATGAAATGAATGTTAATAAAGTAAAGTTACATGTTTTTAGTTTTAATAAAAGAGCTATAAAATCTTATGAAAAAGTTGGATTTAAAATTGAAGGCATACTTAGAGAAGAAATATTCAGAGAAGGTAAATATCATGATGAAATAATAATGGGGTTGTTAAGAAATGAATGGACATCATTTTAGATTTTTTTAATAATTTATGTTTTTTAAAAAAGCAGCGTAAATCACGCTGCTTTTTTAATGGATTCTTTTTTCCATCTCTACTTGCTTTAAGAATGGTGTAAATTCATATTTTTTTATTAATTCATATAATGGATCATTTTCTGGTAAAGATACTATAGTTATATTTTTAAAATTCATATTTGAAAATCTATTGATTAAATCCTTTAATATTTCTTCATATTTTGTAGCATCCACAATTGGTGAAACATCTACAATAAAAACTCCTTCTTTTGTTTTGCCCCATACAACATAGCCAATTGTAAAACCTTTTTGAATGATTCTTTCCATTTTATAACGTTCTCTGGATAATTCGAGCGTTTTAGGCTCTCTCTGCCAGTTTGGATTTCTACCTATATAATGTAATGCTTCTACCGCTCTATCGTGTATATATTTATTATCAGTTTCTACATATTTAAATTTTGTATCATCAATTTTATCAAGATATTTTATAAAACTTTCAAGTATTCGACGTTCTTTAAATCCGTGTTTCTTATAAAATTTTTTTGCACTTGCTTCTTCATCCACAACTTCTAAGACAACTTTTGTTATGCCTTTCCACTTCATCTTTTCCAGAGTATAATATAATAATTCCGAACCATAACCCTTAAGTCTGAATTCTTTCAAAAATCCAAAAGCATCTATTCTTCCTCTTGTTCCTCTAATTGAGACAAGGGAAAAACCTATTGGTTTATTATCTTCATATACTATATAGGAATCATCAAGAGAAATCGAATTTTCTTTTAAATCATATTCAAATGATGTCATAGTCCAGTTTATAGGAACAGAATAGTCTTTAAATGTTTTATTTACAAGATCAACTATCGCAATCTTAGGGACTTCACTCGCTTTTTTAAATTCCATAAAACTCCCCCCTAACTTAAAAAAGTTTTACCTTCCTATTAAAATTATATCACAAAAAATATAAAAACAGATGTTAAACATCTGTTTTTATATTTTCATATATATATTTTGCATTATATTTTGAAATTTATTTATGTTGAAATATCCAAACCTTTCCTTTGTCCCTGGTTAACCTGCTGTTTTACAACATCACTTGCCTGCTTCATAGCTTCTCTCCATGCTTCTAATAGTGTATTTAAAAGTGTTTTTACTTCTTCTAATATTTCTATATCTTTATTTAAATTAGCATCTAAAAGACGTCTATACATATAATTATATAAAGCTCTTAAATTTTTAGAAATTTCTCCTCCTTTTTCCATGTCTAATGATAAATTTAATTCCATAATAATATCTTCAACTCTAACAATTTGATTATGAGCTTCTGCAATCTTTTTATTTTTTATCATATTAACAGCTCTATTTAAACGTTCTATAGAATTTAAATATAATAACTCCACTAATTTTGCTGGACTTGCGGTTTTAACCATATTTTCAACATATCTATTGTTAGCGTTTTGAAAATTATTTGCTTGAAAATTATTTGGTTGATACATTTTCACACCTCCGGTGTATATACTTTATTCTTATTCAATTTCATCGATGGCTCTTTTAAAAGCTTTTTTGAAAATTTCCAGAATTTCAGAAAACTCATAATCAATAATATCTGAAATTTCAACATTATCTGAAGTACTTTGTGATTCTATTATTTTTTCCAGAATTTCTTTTTGTTTTTCCATTTCTTCTTCTGTAATAAAAGTTTTATTTAATACTTTTGATGCCTGTGAAAGAATAGTATTCATTGCCTGTAATCCTTCAGCAAGGGCTTTTATCATTTTATGACCTTCTTGGGTATTCAGCATAATTTCCTTTGATATTGAACTAAGTGAATTTTCTATTTTGAATATGTATTGTTTTCCTTCTAATAAAAGTTTTTTGACAAGACCATAAAGATCGTCAAATAACAATTCTATATTTTCTCCGCCTTCAAAAAAAGCATTTTTTATTTCATCATAATATTTCATTGGAATTTCTTTTTCGTTTATTTTCATTCCTGTCAATACAGAATTTGCTTTTTCTGTTTGGAAAAAATGCACCAATTCATTAAAATTATTAAATTTTTCCTTTGAAAATTCTCTTTCATAAGTTTGGTCATCAGATTCATAAATAACTTTTACCTTAATTTTATCCATAAAAATACCTCCTATATCCTAAATACATATCGTCTAATTTGATTATAACATTAATTTCTCATAAAACAAAGAATATATGTAAAAAAAAATTAATATTAAAAATACTTTTTTGACAAGAATATTGTTGACATAAAAAGAAAAAAAGATTATAATAATAAACGTACTGTTTATTATACTACTCATAAAATTGCAAAAAACAAGATTTTTTTATTGTAAAATTTTGCTGTTTTATAATGAAATGACTTTTTAAAAAGGCTTTTAGCTGTTTATTATAAAATACACAAAAGACATATATAAAATACAGGTGATATTATGAAAATAGGCGAAAAGTTAAAAAAATTAAGACTTTCGAGAGGTTTGACTCAGGAAGAATTAGCCGTAAGAGCTGATTTAACAAGAGGATTTATTTCTCAATTAGAAAGAGATTTAACTTCGCCTACCCTTGAAAGTTTGGAAATGATTTTAAGAGCATTAGGTACAAATTTGAAAGAATTCTTTTCTGATTTTGAAGATCAAAAAGTTATTTATAAAAAAAGTGAAAGGGTTCCTATTTATGATACGCCAGATGGTGTAAAAGAAGAATTACTTATGACAGATACAGAAGTAAAAAAAATAGAACCTATGATTGTAGAATTAGAACCATTGGCGCAAACAGAAGAAGAAAATTATCATGAAGGCTCAGAATTTGGTTATGTTTTAGAAGGTAATATCGAATTATGGTTAGATGATGCAAAGTATAAAGCTAAAACTGGAGATGCTTTTTATTTTAAATCTGATAAAATACATTATATAAAAAATGCTAGCAAAAAGAAAAAAGCTAGGGTTTTATGGATTGAAATACAATAAAAAATTCCATGGGGAGGGTTGCAAATGGCAAAATCATTAGGAAGACATATTATAGCAGAATTTTATGAATGTGACAAAGATATATTAGACGACGTAGACAAAATAGAAGAATTAATGAAAAAAGCTTCTATTGAATCTGGAGCAACTATAGTAACCTCAACTTTCCACAGGTTTTTACCCCATGGGGTGAGTGGAGCTGTAATAGTTTCTGAATCTCATTTTGCTATTCATACATGGCCGGAATATGGTTATGCTTCTGTTGATATCTATACATGCGGTGATCATGTTGATCCGTGGAAAAGCTTTGAATTCTTAAAAAAAGCATTTAACTCTCAAAGAGCACAAACAATAGAACATTTAAGAGGAGTTTATGAAGAAATAGGTATAGCTGAAAACTCACCACATAAAGTGGAAGTTTAAGGAGGGATAGAAATGGAAAAAAAATTAGAACCAGGGAGACATTTATTATATATGGAATGGTATACAGGTGGAGACGTTGGATTATTTATGAAAATGAATAAAATATTATTTTCAGGTCAAAGTGAATATCAACGTGTTGATGTATTCGAAAATCCAGAATTAGGTAGAGTGTTTTCATTGGATGGTATTACAATGACAACAGAAGTTGATGAATTTATGTACCATGAAATGTTGGTTCATGTTCCAATGTTCATTCATCCAGAACCTAAAAGAGTTTTAGTAATTGGTGGTGGTGATGGAGGATCTACAAGAGAAGTTTTAAAACATCCGTCCGTTGAAGAAGTTATTTTGTGTGAAATTGATCCAATGGTTATTGAAGCGGCAAGAAATTATTTACCAACAACAAGCGTTGAATTTGACAATCCAAAATTAAAAATAGTGAATGAAAATGGCGCAGAATATGTAAGACAATTTGAAAATTATTTTGATGTGATAATCGTAGATTCTACAGATCCTACAGCTGGAGAAGGCGGTCATTTATTTACTGAAGATTTCTATAAAGCATGTAATAATGCATTAACAGAAAATGGCGTGTTTTCTGCAGAAACAGAAGATCCTTTTTATGATAGAGCCTGGGTTGGAATTGCTTACAACAGAATAAAAAGTGCATTTCCTGTTACAAAAGTTTATATGGGATTCATGACAACATATCCATCTGGTATGTGGAGTTATACCTTTGCATCAAAAGGATTAGACCCGTTAAAAGATTTTAATCCCGAAAAAATTAAAAACTTTGAAAAGAAAGAAACTTTAAAATATTATAACGAAGAAATTCACGTTGCGAGTTTCGCATTACCAAATTTCGTAAAAAAATTAATAGGCATAAAATAATAAATCGGCGGTTTTACCGTCGATTTATTTTGGATTATAGATGAATTTTATGTTATAATTTTAATATATTTAAATTATAATAGCCTGTTTAAAATTATGATTACGATGTCCAAAAATTCAAATTCACTCAGGCAGCTTGATTGCTTATCCTTAAAATTATTCATTCTCAGCCGTCGCTCAGATTTTTCATCCATGAAAAAGCTTCACTCAAAAAAACGTCCTGTTTTTTTGACGGTTTCCATTCACGCTTAGATTTTTTAGGTATAAAAAATCTAAGGGAAAAGGAGAGCGATAGCTCAAAAGTTTTTTATAAAATCAAAATTATTTTAACCAATACCCGCGGTAGCGTGTAAGGGTAATCTTCGAGCCTTCATTTCATTTTAGATTTTTTAGACAGTCTTATTATGATTTTTGAGGTGAGAATTTTGTCAAGAGAATATATAATTCCTATTTTCATTCCACACGCAGGATGCAAAAAAATATGCGTTTTTTGTAACGAATATTCTGCAACAGGAATAAAAACAAAGCCTGATATAAAAAAATTAGACGAAACATTTGAAAGATATATAAATTATTTTCCTGAAAATTCCCAACCCTATATTGCATTTTATGGTGCAACATTTACAGGAATGAAAGAGGATGAAATGCTATTTTACTTAAAATGGGCTCAAGATAAAATTAATAATTATAAGGCATTTGGAATAAGATTCTCCACATCACCAGAAGAAATAACCAGCGAAAAAATCAATATTTTGAAAAATTATTCGATAAATTTTATTGAAATTGGTGTTCAATCGTTTTACGACAATGTTTTAAAAGCTGCAAACAGACCTCATACTTTAAATGACGTATGGACCGCTATTGACCTGCTTGAAAAAAATAATATAAATTACGGTATTCATCTAATGACTGGATTACCTAAAAGTTCTTATAATAAAGATATAAACTCAGCAATAATTACATCTTTTTTAAAAGTAAAAAGTATAAGAATCCATCCAACAGTTATATTAAAAAATTCAAAACTGGAAATTATGTTTAAAAAAGGAGAGTATGTTCCCGAAACATTAGACACAGCTGTCGAAAAAGCTGCAAAAATGACAGAAATTATAGAATCTACAGGAAAAAAGGTTATAAGACTTGGTATATGTTTATATGGAAAAGAACGAGACAATGTAGTAGCTGGCCCGTATCATGATTCTTTTGGTGATCTTGTCAGAACAAAAATAGCTGAAAATATTATGATTACATTTAAAAAAGAAAGGCTTACAGTACCATTAAAATTAAAATCAAATTTCATAGGTTTTAAAAGGAAAAATTCGCATTTACTTGAGAATTCAAAAATTGAATTTCATAATGAAGAATATTTTCTACTAAATAATACTAAAATAACATATGAAGATTTATTGAAAAAAATTGAAATATTATAAAAGGGGGATTTTTATGGCTTCAAAGGTTTATTTTACAAATTTAAGAACAAGACCTGGTATGAACTTACTCGACAAACTGGAAAGATTGGTAAAAAAAGCTGGTATTGAAAAAATTGATTTTAAAGATAAATTTGTTGCAATAAAAATTCATTTTGGAGAACCTGGGAATTTAGCTTATATAAGACCAAATTACGCTGCAAGAATTGTGGCATTAATTAAAAAACTTGGAGGAAAACCTTTTTTAACAGATGCCAATACTTTGTATTCTGGAAAAAGATCAAATGCGTTGGATCATATTCAAAGTGCTTATGAAAATGGATTTAACCCACATTCAACAGGTTGTCATGTTATAATAGCTGATGGTTTAAAAGGTACTGATTATGTAGAGGTTCCTATAAATCTACATTATTGCAAAACTGCAAAAATTGGTACTGTAATAATGGATAGTGATGTGATTATTTCCATGGCGCATTTTAAAGGGCATGAGCAGGCTGGATTTGGTGGTACTTTAAAAAATATGGGAATGGGATGTGCATCCAGAGGAGGAAAATTAGAATTACACTCAACATCTCAGCCTAAAATTGTAGATAAGAATTGTGTTGGCTGTGGTATATGTGTAAAGAATTGTGCTTATGATGCTATTCATCTCAATGAAAAAAAGATTGCATATATTGATTACGATAAATGTGTTGGCTGTGGTCAATGTATAGCTGTTTGTCAATATAATGCTGCGCAGGTGGTCTGGAATGAATCATCTGAAATAATGAATAAGAAAATCGCAGAATACACATACGCTATAGTAAAAGATAAACCCGCATTTTATATAAATTTCATAATGAATGTTTCCCCGGATTGCGATTGTTGGTCAAATAATGATTATCCAATTGTCCCGGATATTGGAATCGCTGCTTCTTTTGATCCTGTAGCTCTGGATATGGCGAGTGTTGACTTGGTTAAAAATGCTCCTGCTCTTCCCGGAAGCAAAATTTACAATTCTCATGATTTTGTAGGGGAGGATAAATTCAAATTTGTTCATCCAAATGCTGATTGGGAAGCTGGATTAAATCATGCACAACAAATTGGCCTTGGAAATAAAGAATATGAATTAATAGAAATATAAAAACAAGCCGTAAAACGGCTTGTTTTTATATTTACACATACGTTTTTTCTTCCAAATAATTTTGCCAGATCTTTTTGCTTTTTAAATAATATGCCGACCCCTGTTAAATTATTTTTTCCCGTTTATATCCATCATATTCTTTAATGTAGATTTTATTTCATCTATAACTTTCTTAGATTTTTCTTTTATATCCGAATTGTCTGTAGAAGAATATATTTTTTCAAATGCCTGAAGTGTTTTTTCCAATTCTGGTTGTATAACATCTTTAGGTTGTGTATGAATATATTGTTTAATGTATTGATAATATGAATAATTATATTCAAATGAAATTTCAGGGTCATCCGGGTTTAATTGATATAATCTTATAAGTGTGTTCATATCTTTATTTTTCATATATATTCCTTTTAATATTTCAAATTCTTTATTCTTCAATTCATTAATATAATCTTTAGTTTTATTTATATTCATATTTTCTGAAAAAAGTTCCGGATACATAATTTTTGCATAGTAAAGATTTTCCATATCTTTTTTTAATTTTTCTTTTGAAGCCTTTTCTTTTTCATCTTTTATATTTTTTATGTTTTTTTCAAGTTCATCAATATTTTTACTTATATCTTCTTCTGACATTTTAATATATGTGCTATTTCTATATGTATTTATTGTTTCTTTTAACTTAAGCATTTCGGGTAAAGATGTATTTAATTCTTTTACTAAATTTAAGTAACTTATTTTCCATAATTCTGGAGCATTTTCATTTGTTCTAATAGCATCATATAATTTTTTTTCTATAGAAATTTTTTCTTCTATGGTTTTAGCTTTTTCAATTCTATCTTCATAAAGAAGTGGTTCATATCTTAATGCATAACTAAAATCTTTGGAATAATCTGTGTACCATTTATATAATTTTTCATTTTTGATTTCTAATTTAAGATTATTTATAAGTTCATTATCTGCTTTCATATCCTGAATTGATTTATATACTTTCTTATCATCGACCCTAATTATATGGTAACCATAGTTTGTTTTAATGGGCCCAACAATTTCGCCAATTTTGGCATTAATTGCAGCATCAAAGTATTCTGGAACAACCTGATTTTTTGCAACCCATTCAATTTTTCCTCCATTTTTTGCAGATTGTGTATCTATTGAATATTTTTTTACAGCATCTTCAAATGAAATATTTCCGTTTTTAATATCTTTTAATATTTTATTAGCTGTAGCCTCATCAGTAACCAATATATGTCTTGTAAGAACTTTTTCATTTCTTAGTTTTATATTTTCGAAATTTTTGTTGACATATTCATCTAAATCTTTTTCTGTAACTTTTCCAATATTTTCATCTATAAATTTATAATATTCATTTGAAACTAATGCATCTTTTAAATATTCTTTTAGTTTATCTTCTGAACCAAAATATTTTATTATTTGTTCTTTAGTTTGAGGATTACTCAAATATTGTGAAGTTAAAGTTTCAATTTGCTGATTAATTTTATCCATATCTATTTTATAGCCGCTTTCTTTTGCATAATATTCAAGAATTTTATAATTCAAAATATCTTTTATTGTAGATAACATATAATATGGTTCTTTCATTTTATCATACTGCTGACCATTTTTTTGCATTGAATTTATTCTATTCAAATATTCAATTTCAAACCTTTTATCATCCAGATAATAATTTTCCAATACTTTTCCATTTTTTGTTAAATAACCTATAATCTCAGAAAAACTTAAAATACTAAATGTAATCAATAGTAAAACTAAAACAAATTTTTTCATACTACACCTCCAGATTTTTATATATCTATTTTAGATTTAAATTCATTTTTATTCATCTTGGAAATTGGAACGACATTCAAAAGTCCTTCATTAAAACATATGGCTAAATCCTTATCTAACCCTATTTTCTTTAATTTTTGAGCATGTGTTGAATACTGTAATATTCTTGTATGTGGGATGTTAGCCATGTTTAAAGCAATATAGGATTCATCATTGAAATATGTAATATCTTGTTTTGATAATACGCTTAACATTCTTCCTGCGGTAAATACATCTTCCAGCGATATATTACCTTCATTGCCGCTACAGATAAATCCAATATCATCTACTTTTTTTGCTAATAAATATTGTAAAACAGCTTTTAAATTCAATAATGATGTTGCTATAGTTATTCCTCTAAAATTTGCTGTTATTAATGCTTTAGAGCCATTTGTAGTACATAAAACCACCTTTTTATTTTTAAATACAGCCGCATTTTTTAGTATTTCTGAGGGAGAATTAGAATAATCAAACCCTGAAATTTTTAAAGCATTCTTTTCACCTAATAGAAGTGTATTATTATCTTTAAGATTAAAAGCTTCTTCTGGATTTTTAGCAACAACAATATGAGATGCTCCTACAGATAATGCTGTAGCAATTGTAGATGTTGCTCTTAATGTGTCTATGACTATATAATATTTATGGGGTTCAATATTTTCATCAGGTAAAAAATATGTATAAAGCCTCATGCTTCTCCCTCCAATTCGTCATTCCGTGTCTTACAAAATATATTTTCAATGCAATACTCCCTTATTCAATATTTTATCATATTTTTGCAATTTTTTTATACATTTCTTTAATTTTATTTTTATCATAATTACCAGGTGTATTTTTTATATGCGATGAATTCATAACTTCTTCAGAAAATAATTCTAATTCTTCTTCAGTAAAAACTATATTAAAATTATATGTTCCTATTTTTTTTAAAAAGATCTCAAAATTATCTAAAGTTCCAAAAATTTTTTCAAGAGTTTCTACTTTTTTTGGATTTTCTTTCTTCACCTCTTTTGCAATTAATGGTAAAAATATAGCTGTAGCCTGTCCGTGTCTTATTCCCTTATGTATTGTAATTCTATATCCCAATGAATGAGGTAAGATTGTTCCTGTTTGTGCTATAACCATACCAGCTAAAGTTGATGCAATAGCCAGCTTTTCTCTATATTCTACATTTTCCAAATCTTCCAAAGTTTTTGGTAAATATCTATATATTAATTCAATGGATTCTCTGGCAAGTATATTTGATATTGGAGTTGACTTTTTAGAGAGAAGCCCTTCTACAGCATGGGACAGCGCATCAACCGCAGTAGTTAATGTGAGGTTTTTATTCATCTTTAACATATATATAGGGTCTAAAAAAGAGACATCAGGAAAGATTAAATTACTTTTAAAACCGGATTTTCTTCCATTTGGTTTTGTCAAAACAGCATATTCAGTTACTTCGCTTCCTGTTCCAGCAGTTGTTGGCACAGCAACAATTGGTAGTGAAACGTCATAATTATTATTATCAAACAAATCATCAGGAATCAAATCTGGGTTGGCTGTTAATACAGCTATAGCTTTTCCAGCATCCATAGGGCTTCCACCACCAATAGCTATAACAAAATCACATTCGTTTTTTAAACAAATGTCTCTTCCTTTTAAGATCATATCATATGTTGGATTTTCGCCAATTTCATCATAATGAACATAGGGGATCTTGAATTCGTTAAGAACAGAAATAACATCATCCAGAGCGCCTGTTATTTTTGCAGAATTTTTACCAGTTACAATTAAAGCTTTTTCACCACAGATCATTTCATCTTTATGTTGTGAAATAATATTTTTTCCATAATATAATTTTGTTGGCATATTATATAACATGAAACCCCTCCTTATACACGATTATCATTATTTTATTATTTTAGACATGCTATATTATTTATTATAACATAATCTGTAATTAAATATTAAATATCATCTCATTTTTACTGCACATTTCTTCAGTTTTGGGTCCGTAGGATATATGAGAAATTTCAATACCTGTTTTTTCTTCAATAAATGCCATATATTTCAAGAAATTAATATGCTTTGTATCAGGCCATCCTTTTAAACTTTCATATATAGGTTTTGCTACAAAAAAATCATAGGATGATGTTGGAATTTCTTTAATTTTTCCATTTATTTCATAACCAACACAAACCTTTATCTCATCAAGTCCATTTAAAACATCTGCTTTTGTAATGACAAATTTTGTTAAGCCAGATCTTAATTTTGCATATCTCAATGCAGGTAAATCAAGCCAACCAACACGTCTTGGTCTTCCTGTAGTTGCGCCAAATTCATTTCCCTTTTTTCTTATTACTTCACCAATTTCTTCAAATTCTTCTGTTGGGAAAGGACCTTCACCAACGCGTGTTGTATATGCTTTTAATACACCCAATACTTCATTGAGCTCAAATGTTGAAAAACCAACAGAAGAAACACCATGAGCCATTGTTGCACTGGAAGTCACAAAAGGATATGTGCCAAAATCAAGATCAAGTAACACACCTTGAGCACCCTCAAATAATACAGAAGTGTTTCTGAAAACATCAGCCATATCTATTGCAGAAGTGAAATTCACATTCAATTTTTCCAATCTTTTTTTCTGCTTTATCAGGTAATTAAAAATATCTTCTGGCATAAAATTATATTTTTCACCAAATATATTCCTTTTTAAATAAATAATCTCTTCAAGTCTTTGTTTTAATAAATCTTCATCAAAAAGGTGGTAAACTTTGAATCCTTCTCTTGATACCTTATCAGTATATGCAGGACCAATTCCTTTTTTTGTTGTTCCTATTGGATTTTTTCTTAAACTTTCTAAAATTGCATCTTCTTCTTTATGATATGGTAAAACTATAAAAGCTTCTAAATCTATATATATTTTTGAAGAAACACCCGGAAAATCATTTTCCAGAATTTCCAGTTCTTTTATTAATTGCTCTATATCTATAACCATTCCTGCTCCTAAAAAAGCTTTTGAATTACCTTCAGGTATAATTGAAGGTAATAAATGGTTTACATATTTTTTCCCTTTGTAATATATAGTATGTCCTGCATTGGCTCCACCAGAAAATCTTACAATCCATTCATAATTATTTGAAAAATAATTAACAACTTTTCCTTTGCCTTCATCACCCCATTGTGCTCCAACAATAGCAACCCTTTTCATCCTTTTCACCTCCAAAAAAGTAAAAAAGCCCCATTAAAGGGCTTTTTGTTTTTTATATATAATTTTTTTATTTTTGTTATTTTCATAATAAAACCGTCCTTTGATTTTATTATATATCTACTATTATTTTACATGGATATTATATCATTACAATGTCTAAAAAGTCAAGTAAGCGAAAACTCGTAGATTGTCTGAAAAAATAGCGAGTGGAGCCGGTCAATTTTGCATGGATGCAAAATTGAGTGAAGCCGAACATGGATGTGAGTCTAATACGACCGGCGATAATGAGCTATTTTTGAAGATTAACAATCAAGGTTTGAGCGACTTTACTTTTTGGATATTGTAATATCATAGAAAATCACTAAAAACAATATTTTTTATATTTACTTTTCATAAATTATAACATAAAAGTTTTCTTCTAATTTTTTATCAACCTTATCCAAAATCACATTTGTATATTTATCCATTTTTTCATTGTATTTTTTTGTATTTGGATCATTTAAAAGTAAATACTCTATATCTTCTTTTTTTAGTTTTAAAATTTTGCGTTCAATATTAACTTTTATATTACTTTTCACAAAATCCTGATACTTAATATTTCTTGTTTTCAAATATTTAAAATATTTTAAGATGGACAAAAAAGTATCCTTCTCAACAAATCCTGGTAATTGAGCAAGTGGTTCTTTATCAAAAAAGAAAAATGTTGGTGTTCCACGTATTCCAAAAGCACCGAATAATTCAACATAATTCATACTTTTATTCTTAAAATTTGCACTTTTATTCTTATCTGCATATATTTCAGCGAATATAAATTCTGTTCTTAACCATTTCTGAATTTTCTTATCTGTTAATACATCCTCTTTAAATTTTTTACAATAATAACAGCTTTTAGAGGAAAACATAATGACAACATTTTTTCCTGTTATCTCACCTATTTTAAGAGCTGTATTAAAATCATGAATAATAAAATCATCAAGGTTTGCTGCATAACTGTATATAGATATTGCAAATATAAACATCGCAAAAACAAATAAATTTTTCATTTTATCACACTCCCTGTAATGAATTAAATAACCCAAAAATAACTAATATTCCCATGATTATTAGCAATATACCACCAAAAATTCTAATATATTTTTCCCATTTAGGTGTCCCAAATGTTATTTTTGAAAGTATTTTACTTATTGCTCCGCTAAAAAATAAAAATGGAATTGAAATACCCAAAGAATAAACAAACAACATTAATCCTCCAGAGAAAACATTAGAAGTAGTTGAAGCAAAAGTTAGAACAGCAGCAAGTACAGGCCCAGAACATGGAATCCATACAAATGAAATTAAAATACCAATAATAAAAGCGCTGAAAAATGATGAGTTTTTGTGTTTATTTAAATCAATTTTGAAACCTTTAAAACCATCTTTTCCGAATAAATAAAATATTCCTAATGAAATAATAAAAAAACCTGCTATAATATTAAATATACTTTGATATGTCGAAAGAAAACTTCCCGCAGTTCCAGCAAAAACACCTAAAATAGAAAAAAATATACTTAACCCTAGAAAAAATGCAATACCTCTTTTAATAGTTAACATTGTATCATTTAAATCAGTCATTAATATACCAAAAAATAATGGAATAAGAGGTAATACACACGGACTAAAAAAAGAAATTATACCACCTAAAAACGCACCTAAATAACCTATCGCAGGTTGGATATTTAACGTTAAGGTATCTATTTTTCCACCCCCTATATATATTATTTGTATATGTAATTATAACAAATTTCATCGTATTTACCAAAGAGGTGATTTATATGGAAAATAATTTATTTGCAATACTAAGAAAATTAGAATTATTAAAAAAAAGAATTCCGACGCATATACTTGAAAAAGGTTCAAAAATGTACGAAGAAGCAGTTGATGAAAATTATGATAATGTATTTATAGATTATTTCTATTCTTATGAAAAAAATAATTTAATTACTTATTCTATGATTGTATTACAAAACTCATATTATTATAGACAAGCATTTTATAAACCAATTGTTACTATTAATACTGAAACATTAAGAATTAATTATGAATGTTCATGTCAACACAAAAATGATAATCAAGATATATGTGAACATATTTTTATGCTAATATTAGAAATAGAAAATCGTTTAAAAAGTAATGGTATTTTTAAAGACGAATATAAAACGGCTTTAAACCCTGATGTTTTTTTTAATTTTTACGATTACGGAGATACTTATTATTTAATCTATCCTAATTCAAATGGTGCAATTATAAAATTAGCCCAAAAAAATAAAAATAGAATAGTTTTAAGAAAGGATATTAACACTTTTGATGATGTTGAAAAGTTTTTAAAGACAAAAATACCAGAAGATGAAATTGAAATAAAAAAATTAATAACTCCTATACCATTACATAGTTCTGGAATTACATTAAAAGATAGAAAATTCAAATTAGTTCTAAATAATTTTGAAGATTTAAAGAAAATAAATAATAAAAAAATTCTATTCAAAAATAAAAAAAATATACATTGGAATGATGATTTAAAATTCAAACTTTATATTAGCAAAACAGGAAATGAAAATAATATATCTATAAAATTACTTCCAAAAATAACTCCAGAGAATATCATGTATTCTGTAACAGATTCTGTTTATTATGAAAAAAATAATTTTTCATTAATAAAATCAAAAACATCAATAAAATTCCCATCTAGTGGAGATATTCAAACCTATGTTTTAGTCAAAAACAAAGAGAGTCTTGAAAAGTTTATAAAAGATTACTTAGTTAAATATGAAAAATATGGCTTTGAAATTGAAATAGATGAAAATCTAAATATTAACAAAAATCTGTTTATTCCAAAATTAAATATATATATAAATTTTGTAAAAACAGAATTTCATATAAAAGGGAAATTTTTGTACAGCGAAGAAATTGAATTAAATGAAGATTATAATAATAAAAATATTGAAGAAGAAAAAAAATTATTAGAATCTTTAAAAAATTCTGGAATTGAATTGGATGGGAAAGGTCATGCAATATTGGAAATTGACCAATTTTTTGATTTTATAGAAAACAAAATAAAGTTATTAGATAAAAATATAATCATCAAAATGAATAAAAATATAAAAAAGCAGGAAATAGAAAATATTCATATAAAATTAAATCTAAGAAACAATTGGTTTAATGTCGAAGGAGAAATCGAGTTAAAAGATAAGAAAAAAATAGATTTAAACGCTGTAAAAAATAGGAAAAATAATTTTATTGTTTTGAAAGATGAAACATTTATAAAAATCCCCGATAAAATACTAGAAAAATTAAATGATTTAAAGTTTAAAGAAAATAAAATTGAGATGGAAAGTTATAATATATATTCTTTACTCAATGAAAAAGATTTTAAAATAGAAACACTAGATAAAAATACAAAAGCATTTATAGAAAACATTAAAAAGTTTGAAAGAATAAAAGAATACGACATTCCCGAATTAAAAATTCCTATGAGAGATTACCAAATTCAAGGATATTATTTTTTAAGATATCTTCAAGAATTAAAATTTAACGGAATTTTGGCAGACGATATGGGGCTTGGAAAAACTGTACAAACTATAGCTTTAATTTTATCTTTAAAGAAAAAAAATAGAAAGTTTTTAATAATAACTCCGCGTTCTGTTGTATACAACTGGGCAAATGAAATAGAAAAGTTTTCTTCTAATCTTAATTATTATATTTATCATAATAACCAAAAAAACATACCAGAGAATACAGATGTTATATTAACAACATATGGAACCATAAGAAATTCATTTGAAGAATTTAAAAAAATAAAATTATTTTATATCATTTTAGATGAGGCACAATACATAAAAAATAATGAAACCAAATTATATAAGACAATTAGAAAATTAAAAGCCGAACATAAGTTAGCTTTAACAGGAACACCTTTAGAAAATTCACTAAATGATTTATACAATATCTTTGATTTTTTAATGCCAGGCTTTTTTGGAAAAAGAAAAGATTTTTTAAGAAAATATAATTATTCAAATAAAGAAAGCATTGAACTGTTAAAAAGCAAGATAAAACCTTTTATTCTACGAAGAAAAAAAGAAAATGTTTTAAAAGAATTACCACCAAAAACAGAAGAATATATATTCAATGAAATGACACAGCATCAACTGAAAATATATCATCAAGTTCTACAGGAATACAGACAAAAAATAGCAATGTCACAGGGAAATTTAAACTTTAGTATATTAGAAGGATTGTTAAGATTAAGACAAATTGTAAACCATCCGAGACTACTTGGTTTAAATATAGAATCATCTAAATTTAATGAATTTAAAAAATTTGTATTAGAAGTATTAAGTGAAAATCATAAAATAGTTGTGTTTTCGCAATTTGTTAAAATGATTAATATTATGGAAGAATGGTTAAATGAAGAGAATATAAAATATAGTAAAATAACTGGCCAAACAAAAAAAAGAGTAGAGATTATTGAAGATTTTAATAGAAATAATGAGATTAAACTATTATTGGTTAGTTTAAAAGCTGGTGGAACTGGGTTAAATATTACAGGTGCTGATTATGTAATACATTATGATCCATGGTGGAATCCAGCTGTTGAAAATCAAGCAACTGATAGAGTTTATAGAATTGGTCAAACAAAAGCTGTTTTTGTATATAAATTTATAACAAAAAATTCTATAGAAGAAAAAATATTAAAATTAAAAAACGCAAAATCAGAACTTTATAACATGGCCATTACTTCGGAAAATTCTATAATCAAAAATTTATCAAAAGAAGATATGTTAAAATTATTCGAATGAAGCAACGGAATGTTGCTTCATTTTTATTTGATTTAATTAATATTAGGTTTCCTAATTATTTAATTTTACCTTTAGATAACTTGAAAATCAAAAAAAATTATTGTATAATACAATGTTAAATATTATAATAATAAAAAGTTTAACTGTTAGTTAAACAAATCAAATTTCATAAAAGGGGGTAGTTGGATGAAGAAAAAAGTTTCATATTTACTAATTTTTGGCTTATTATTTTTGTTGCTTTTTGCATCATGTATTAGGCAACAAACACCTTTGACTATTTCTATTACAAAAGCTGTAACCGGTATTAATGGTGTTGTGCCTGTAAAATCACCAGTTGATATTAAATGGTCTGTTGCAGGGGGCGATTCTTTTACAGCAAAAGTTGTTGTAAAGCTCGGCAATTCTATAGTTTTTGAAAAAAGTGGTTCTAATTTAACAGAAGTTACTATACCTGAAAATAAGTTTGTAAATTTAGGTGATTATACGTATTACGTTGAAGTAACAGCTGGGGATCAGACAGTTAAAACAAAGGATTTAACTTTTAAGGTTGTACCAAGTGTTAAAGAGGTAAAAATCCTTTCTCAAAATAACACATCTGTATTAAAAAATACTTCAAAAAATGTTTCCTGGGATATTTTATCTTATATTGACGGAAGGGAATATGAATATAAAATAATGTTAAAATCTCCGGGAAAAACAGAGTTCACACTTGTAGGAACTACCACAAATAAAACATATGAAATAACAGATTTAGCAACTATAGGTACTTATTCTATGAAAATTGTTGCTGTTGAATTGAATAATATAGAAGTAGAAAGCCCTGAATTTCTTTTTCAAGTAGCAAATTCATTATATGATGGTGAAAATCATTTCCCAGAAATTGGAAATTCTTCTCCAGAAAATAATGCTATTAATGTAGCTTGGGAAAATTCTACATTCGATACTAACGCTATTGTTAAATTATCTTGGTTGGCAACAGACGTTGATAACGATACTTTGGAATTTGATGTATATATAGATGATTCTTTTATAACTACAACAGAAAGTACCGAAATTCAATTTGGAGGTTTTTTGCCAGAAGAAAATATTTCTTGGTACGTGGTAGCAAGGGATGAAAAAGGATTTGAAACGAAAAGTCCTGTGTGGTCATTTACACTTAAATCAAATACAGCACCAGTATTTGAAACAGAAGTTGCATCTGAAATTGTAAATGATTCTGTTGTTAAGTTTTCATGGGATGCTATTGATAATGATAATGATGAATTAAAATATGAAATATATTCAGGAACTCAGGAAGCTTCAACTTTAATAGGCGAAAAATATGCAAATTTCTTTAATACAGAGAATAAAGATGGAAATTATATTGTTGTAGCAAAAGATCCATTTGGCGGAATATCAGAAAAAGAATTTATATATACTGCACCAACATCTGAAATAACAGGTAATGCCACAGTTGTAGTTTATGTAACTGATGCAAAATCAGGACCTGCCGTGTCTGGTGCTAATATTACATTAAATGGTATAACAAATACAACAGATGATAGTGGTGTTGCAACATTTACTATATCAAATATAACAGATAAAACCATTTTAACTATAGAAGCTACCAAGTTAAATCATGCTTTAACAAAGGTTGATGGGTTAATGCTTAAAGCAGGAGAAGTAAAAGATGTTTATATTACATTAAGAAAAGCAGAATTAAATCCAGACCCAGATACGCAAGAATTACCAGAAGTAGATTTTCGTGTTTATAAGTACAATGATTACTATCTTTGGGCTTCAAATGGAGCAACGCCTGAAAACAAACCAGAAGCTTTAGATATTGATAATGTTGTAATTAATTACCCTATTTTTGTTGAAGTTACTGCAACTCCTGTGTCAAACGATCATATAAATATTATTTATGCAGCTTTAGGGAAAACACCGGGATCTGGTTTTATGACTGGAGATAGGGGTTATACATCAGGAGCTTCAGAAGTGGCGTTTGTCTTTAATACCTTTGACTACAAGGGGTTAACGGATTTACATATAACAGTTTATGATTACAATGATAATCAAATTGAAATTGTAAAGTATTTAAATATTTTAAATAATAATGACATAGTTCTTCCGAAATATACACCTGCAGATTGGGCATCTTATGACATGGGAACTAATTTGGATTCTTACACAAGAAGAATGGAAATAGGATTTTATAGTCAAGGAAGCAATATTGAAAAAGCTAATGTAAAAATAAATAATTTAATTAAAAGAAATGTTGAAAATAAGATTAAATTGTTTAAATCAAAATTTAATAAAAAGTTAGATTATAATATTGAAGCAGCACAACTAAATTCCAATTTGTGGGTTGAAGTATGGTGGATTCCTGTTAATGCGTTTGATCCTAATGGGGTATTGTATCAATATCCAAATGGATATAATATATACAGATCATTTGATGGCTTAAATTGGGAAAAGGCTGGATATGTGTCACAATATTCAAAAAATAACTTTATCTTCAGAGACTACAGTCCTAAGTTGGAACCTGGTAAAGAAGTTCATTATGGTGTTACGGCTGTTTATGATGATGGTGAAACAAAATTACATTATTTAGGTTCTGTAATTCCACTTGGTATGTTTGATGTAGAGTTAACCTCACCATCTATGTTATCAACAAACGTTGCAAGAGAACCTATTTTTGAATTCAGACCGAAAGTTTATGATAATTCATTGGATAATGCTATTTTTGAGTATACATTATGGATTTATGATTTAGTTCAGTCTGAACAACATCTATTGCCTGGATATATAGGTGAAGATGGTAAGGTATATCAACAAATGTATGATGTTATGGGCCCTTATCCTTTAGCAGTAAATTATGCATCTCAACAATGGTTCTTACTAAATGCTAACGGATTATATATGTATAATGAGCCACTTGCTCCTAATAAAACATATTCATGGGCAATAGATCTTGCATATGCTTATACTCAAAATGATGTATCAAGTGCAATATCAATTTCTATAGATCAGGGATATGGTGTAGATCCATTTGGTAGAGTGGATGCTGATGCATTTAACACATTTACTACTGGAACAGATATCTATGATACATATTCCATAGAGGAATCTCAAGATAAATATCTTTCAACATATTTATTTGGAGCTAATGTTGTTGGTTCTGTAGTAGATGTATATAAAAATTATGTATATTTAGAAGATCCTATAACAAATAAGGCATTAAAATTGAAATTTGATTCTAATGTTTATAATGTAAATATCGGTGATATTCTTATTGTAAAAGGCGATATGTATTCTGATACTTCTGGAAAAACATTTGCTGTGAAAAATGTTATGATATTAGATCAGCTATCTGGAAATGAATTAAATGCTATACCTTTAGATCCTTCTATATTAGAGGAAAATGATATAGGATTAAATCCTTATGCAAGTGCTTTAGTTAGCTCATCAGGAACAATAACAAGTATTGATAAATATGGGTTAAGTCTTGAATATGACACAACGGACAGTACAGCTTCAATATACATATTTAAAGGTGGATCTAATATATTAACTTCAGATGCCACTATTGGAGATAGACTTGATGTGAAAGGTATTTTGAAATATTATAAAACATATTGGGAAATCAGTCTAAGAAGCGACGATGACTGGTCAAAACAATAATAAGGAGGGGTGAATATGAAAAATTTAAAATATATTTTAATAGGTCTTTTATCAATATTGTTCATTTTTGCTAGTTGTCAGACCACTTTGTTGAATCCGAATGAAAATGATAAAGATAACAATGTTGTGTTTAGCGAATTCAATAATGCAGAAGTATTTGAAGGGAGAATACTTGTAGGATACGAAAATAAAGATTCAATTGAAGAAATAAAAAAAGCTTTAAATGGTGAAGTTTATATTGAAATTCCAGAAATTAAGGTTGTTGGAATAAAATTTAACGGAACAGTAAAAGATGCTTATGCTAGATTAAAATCATTAAAACTTGATGGAATTAAATATGTTGAGCCAAGTTTTAAAAGAGATTTAATAGACCCTAAACCTGTTATTGTCGATGATACTATAACCAAAAGCTTAGATGGAGTTTCAGAAGATAGCTTGTGGGGAATGAATAAAATTAACGCTATTGATGCATGGAAAGTGGCTACAGGAACAAATGTAATTGTTGCAGTTATTGATACACCAATTGATGCGCAACATCCAGATTTAGCCGGTCAATTTGTAGCAGGATTTGATCCAGTTAGTGGAAATTTAATAATGCCTGATGAAGATTATGATGCAGTAATTGGTGGCCCTGGTGATGATGGAGATGATCATGGAACACATGTTGCAGGAACTATTGCTGCTAAAAAAAATGGAAATGGAGTAGTTGGACTTGCATACGGCGCAAAAATAATGTCAATACCAATATTCCAGCCAGACTATATTGGTGATGCGTATGTTGCAAGAGGTATAATATGGGCTGTTGTCAATGGCGCTCAAGTATTGTCAAATAGCTGGGGCGGTGGTGGATATTCAAAAACTCTAAAACTTGCTATTGATTACGCATTATATCATAAAGCAGTATTTGTTGCAGCAGCAGGAAATGATCATACTGACCAACACTGGCATTATCCTTCTTCATACCCTGGAGTTATAGCAGTAGCTGCTTCAAATGCAAGAGATGAAGTTACTGATTTTTCAAATAGAAGTGATACTATCTCTGTAGCTGCGCCTGGGGAAAAGGTCTTATCTACTATCCCAAGGCATTCAGCTCAAATTTATGGTGTTTATTCAGAACCATATGATTATTGGGCTGGAACATCAATGGCAACACCACATGTTTCCGCTTTAGCAGCATTGTTAAAACAATTACATCCAAATGCAACGCCATATCAAATAAAGAAAATGATAGAAAATACTGCAGATGATATAGATATAGCAGGTTGGGATCATGCTGCAGGTTATGGGAGAATTAATGCGGGTTCTGCTGTAAGTGCGCCTTTGCCTCCTCAAAGTGGAGCAAGTTATGATTTTTATGTTATGTCTAATGCTGGAGCACCATTATCAAATGTATTTATTTCTCTTATAAGAAAATCAGGAGAAGGAGCAAATTATTATGTTACAACAGATGATGGATATGGCACATTCTATTCTGTAGATCCTGGAGATTACACTTTAGTTTTAAGTGGACCTGATTATATGCAATTTGATTCACTAAATTATAGAGCAGAAGAAGCAACTGTATTAACAAAAAACATTACATTAAGCGATGAAAGTACCATAATTTATTTAGTATTAGATTCAACATTTAAATTAGATATTACATTAGATTCCACAATAACTGGAGGATCAACTTTGTTAGTAACAGATGTTGATACCACAGAAGAAGCTACAGAATTTTCTATTTCGGAAGAAGCCACAGAATTTTCAGCTGATTTATCAAATTTAAGTGGACAATTTAAATTAATAATATACAGAGATGTTACAAAGTCAGCTTCTGAAATAACTTTCTCAGGAATTGCAACAATAAATGGAAACCCAGTTCCTGTTATTGGTATAATTCCAGAAAATGAGTCAAAAGGATTTATTGAAGATGCAAGATTTGTAAAAAACGTTCCAGCTGGTTCTATACCATGGACTATTTTCTAAAAATAAAAAAGAGAGGTCTAATGGCCTCTCTTTTTTATTATATAACAATTTATACAATAATAAATTGCAACTACCACAAATTATTTTATTATTATCAATATTTTAAGTTCTCTTCCAAAATAAGTGAGGAAATATATGATAAAATATAAATATTTTATACTGTAAAAACAGATTCATTAATCTTGATTATCCACTCTTTTCGTAGGGAAATCACATATCTTTCTAAAACTGATTGACAAATATATGATAAAAATGTTAAAATAAAAGCGAAATGAAAGAAAAAATGAATTGTTATCTGAAATTTTAAATATATAAAACAAGAAATAAAAAATAGCGGCTTTCTGCTTGATATATAAGAATTAGGTAAAATAAAAAAGCATTTTTGATTTTGTCATTATTTATTAGAAGAGGTGTGTTTATGAAGAAAAAAATACCATATGGGGAACAAAATTTTGAAAGAGTAATAATGCAAAATTATTATTACATAGATAGAACAGAATATATAGAAAAATTAGAATCATTAAATGAAAAAAATATAGTGTTTTTAAGGCCAAGAAAATTTGGAAAAACATTGTTCTTAGATACACTTGCAAAGTATTATGATATCAATTATGCAGAGAAATTTGAAAAATTATTTGGAAAATTATACATAGGAAAAAATCCAACACCATTAAAAAACAGTTATTATATATTAAAAATGAATTTTTCTGGGATACAAACAGAAAATAAAGAAAAATTAATAAATAGTTTTAAAAATAAAGTTATACGTTCTCTTTATAATTTTAAAAATGATTATAAATTAAAAATAAAAATAGAAAAAGAATATACAGAACCAGCAGATATTCTTGGCTCATTTCTTGACGGAATAAAGAATGAAATAAGAAAACCAATATACTTATTAATAGACGAATATGATCATTTTGCAAATGAACTATTGAGTTTTAACCTTGATTTATTCAAAGATAGCGTAACAAAACATGGATTTGTAAGAAAATTCTATGAAGAAATAAAAAAAGGAACAGAAACAATAATAGAAAGACTATTCATGACAGGTGTAAGTCCAATAATGCTGGACTCATTAACCAGTGGATTTAATATAACTAAAAATAAAACAATAGATATAAAATTCAACGAGATGCTTGGATTCAAAGAAGAAGAAGTAAAAGAATTATTGGAATATTATGGTATATATTCAGAAAAATTATTAAAAGAAATGCAGGAAAATTATAATGGATATATATTCAACATAAACGCAAAAGAAAAAGTATATAATCCAGACATGGTATTTTATTTTATAACAGAATATTTTTCAGAAAAAAAACCACCAGAAAAAATAATAGATGATAACATAATGAGTGATTACAAAAAAGTACAGAATTTATTTAGTCTTGGTGAATTGCTTGGAGTAAAAATAGACAAAGACAACAAAAAGGAACTAACAGAAAAAGAAAAACAAGAAGCAAAAGAAAGTCCAAAAAAAATAATAGGGAAATTACTAAATGAAATACTATTAACAGAAAGAACAACATTACCAGAACTCACAACAATGTTCAACCCAGGAAAAAGGATAGAAATAAAAGATATAAAATCATTATTATTCTATCTTGGATTCATGACATTTGAAAAAAAAGGATTAAGGACATATTTAAAAATACCAAATTACTCAATGAAAAAAATATTCTCAGAATACTTCACAGAATACATAGAAGAAAGGCTAACAGAATATATAGACACAGATGAAATAGAAAATGCAATAATAACAATATTAGAAGATGGAAAAATAGTGCCATTTGCCAAAGAAATAGAAAACCTACTAAGCAAAATGGACAACAGAATATTCATAGGATTAGATGAAAAATACATAAAAGCAATAATGTATAGTTATTTAGTATTAACGCCATATGCAATGGTAAAAATGGAATATCCAGTAGAAAATGGATATATAGACATAGCAATGTTCAAAAGATACGAAGAAGTACCATATGAAGCGATAATAGAAGTAAAATACATAAAACAAAAAGAATACACAGAAGAAAAATTAAAAATGAAAATAAAACAGGCAAAAGAACAAATAGAAAAATACAAGAAATCGTATGAATTAAATACAAAAAATGAAACGATGAAAAAGTATATAATTGTTTTTGTTGGAAAAGAAGCAAAGTATATTGAGGAAGTAAAATGATTTAGGAAAATTAAAAGAGAAAAGACTTTTGTTATAAAAACATAATAATAAAGTGAGGAGTATCCTCACTTTATTATTATCAATATTTTATTAAAAATGACCATACCAATAAGAGCAAAGGGGTATGTAGCGCCATAGCCCACTGCAACTTCTTCAGAATCATTGGCATCTATTGCTGCACCAAGCCCTGGAGTACTAGTCATTCCACCGCATATTGCTCCTGATAATATTATCCAATTAATTTTCAATATATATTTTCCAACTATTACTCCTACAATTATAGCAATTGAAGCTATAATAAAGGAAAATAACATTAAATATAACGTTTCAATATTTAAATTGCTTAAGGTTTTATAACCAGACCTTAATCCTACAGAAGAAAGAAACATTAATAAACCAAATTCCTGTAAATTTTTCAAAATCATTTTATTCATTTTAAAGTTAAATATCCATATTTTCCCTATTGTTCCTAATATAAGAGATGACAACAAAATTCCTCCTGTCATACCTAATTTAAAAGAAATTACTCCGAAATTAAAATTAATATTTCCAAATAATATCCCAATAATTATTACCAGTGAGTAACTTAAAAAATCAAAATTTTTTGCATCTTCTTTTTTTATATTGATTTCTCCAAGTAATTTTTTCTTTTCATCGTTGATATTTATTTTTAATATATAAGGTAATAAATACATAGAAAATATTACAGCCAGCACTCCGGGAATATATCCAAAAGAATATCCGGATATTATATCTTTTTCAAAATTAGGTGCTGTTTCTAACGCTGTTGCCAAACCAGGAGAACTTGTTAATGCACCAGAAAATAGTCCTATAAATGTGTATTTGTTATTTGAAGATAAAATAAGTGTTGTTAAGAATCCAGATAAAGTTATAACAAATGCCATAATAATAAATTTAAAGCCATATTTTTTTATTATATGTTTTAAATCTTTAGATGCAATTAGCCCAACAGATGATATAAATAAAATTAAAGAAAAAAGGAAAAATTGTTTAAAATCCTTGTTCATGCTGTTTATTATTTCTGGATTATTAGAAAACTGGCTGGTAGTATACCAGCCAATTAATAATCCACTAAACAAGGTTCCAGAACTACCCAATTTAAAGTTCTTTATTTTTATTTTCCCAATGAAAATTCCAGATAATATAGTTAAAAACAGTAATATATATGTATTCATACACCCTCCTCATACTAATTCTGGTATATTTTTAATTACTTTTACCCCTAATTCTTTTAATTTTTTTTCTTTATATTCAATACTACCTTCATAATCATCCAAAATAGCACCAGCGTGTCCCATTCTTTTTCCTTTTGGTGCTGTTCTGCCTGCAAAAAATACTTTTATATCACCATTATAACCCTTTTTTAATGCATATTCAACACCATTTACTTCATCATTTCCTCCAATTTCACCAATTACTACAACTTTTTTGATATTTTTATTTATAATATATTCCATTGTTTCAGCTACTGATGTGCCTATTATTGGATCTCCACCTAAACCTATACCAATTTTAATACCTGTTGAATATTTAGAAAGATAATTTGAAATTTCATACATTAAAGTTCCACTTCTTGATATCACTGCAATATCTCCGGGTTTAAACGCTTTCTCTGGCATTATTCCGATTTTTGAAATTCCAGGTAATATTACACCAGGACAATTAGGCCCTATTATTCTAATATTATTGTCTTTAGCAATATGATATACATCAAGCATATCCTGTTGGGGGATATGTTCTGTTATAATAATAATCTTCTTTATACCAGCATTTATTGCTTCAAAAATTGCATTTTTCGCATATGGTGCAGGAACAAATACTACAGAAGTATCTACACGATATTTATTCACTGCATCATACATATTGTTTAAAACTTCCACTCCATGCAATTTTTTTATTATATTATTTTTTGACACTCCACAAACAATATTAGCTCCATAATTTAACATTTTTTCTGTATGTAATCTGCCATATTTTCCTGTTATTCCCTGGACACATATTTTTTCTTTTCCATTAATCATGAATTCTCACCATCCTTACTGCATCTAAAATCATAGAATACATGTCTTCATAATAGCTTAATTCATTTTCTTTCAGTATTTTTTTTGCATTTTCCTCATTTGTTCCAGTTAATCGTATAAACAAATTAATTTCTGGATTTTGTTTTTTAAATTCTACTAAACCATTTGCAATTTCATCGCACTTTGTTATACCGCCAAAAATATTTAATATAATTCTTTTTATTCCATTATCCCTTAATAAATTTAAAGCCTGTAATGTAATCTCTTTTTCTGCTCCTCCGCCAAGATCCAGAAAATCTGCTGGTTCTCCACCAGCTAATTTTACAGCATCCATTGTAGCCATAACTATTCCTGCACCACAACCAATTATGCCTATATCTCCATTTAATTTGACAAAATGAAAAGGATATTCCTCTTTGATAAAATCCTTTGCCCATTCCTGTCTGAATATTGCGTTATCATCAAGATGCATTACACTATCAAGAGCATATATTTCTCCTTTACTATCTTCAACTAATGGATTGATTTCTAATAAAGTTAAATCTTTTTCTCTAAATAATTTTCTTAGATTTGGTATAATTTTTTGTATTTTTTCTGGTAAAAACTCTTCGTAATTTTCAAAATTTAATTTTTTTATGCTATCTTTATTTTCTTCAATATCAATACCGCCATTTTCAGAATATAATATAATAATATCTTTTTTTTCTCTATCTAATACAAGAGAAATATAATATTCTTTTTCAAAAGGTATCATTTCTTCGATGAGAACACCATACGGTTTTTCACCTTTAATTTCTTTCTTTAGTAGAACTTTTGTTTTAGACAAAAATTCATTTTCATCTTTGGCAAATAATACACCACCAGCCTTCATACGACCTCCAACTAATACTTGCGATTTTAATACTGCTGGTAAGAATTGAACTCTAATATCGTTTTCTGGTCTTATCAGATATGACGCTGGTACTTTAATCCCATACTCCTTTAGAAAATTTTTTCCTAAAAACTCCTGAACTTTCATACTGCCACCTCCTATAAAAATAAAAATTCTATCCCAATTGCCCTCGCAAATGGGATTGCTCTGGAATTAAAGGCAGGTCTCCCGACTTCTGGATCTTCCTACTTCCAGCGCCTTCCCGGTTTATACCAGTGGCTTTTGCTGGTTTCGTCCCCAGTTACGGTGGCGGGGCCGTGACGGATTTTCACCGCCTTCCCTATTAAGATTTCTCACCTTTAATTCCGGAGGTATTTACTTTTCAATGATATTGTATCATATATGTACTATATTTTCAATTGTCAAAAATCCATTATTTTTCATTATAAATTCGTAAATTCTGATGTGAGAATTAAAAGGCTTTCTTAAACTTTTAAATTCTAAAAATTTTAATACATTATAGACAATCAAAAATTAAAATAAATAAACTATGTACTATTTATGGTAAAATGAATACGTATTATTTAACAGGAAGATTTCCTATGGTGAATGGAAATTATAGGAGGTGTAATATGGCTAAAATTATTATGGTTACAGGTGGTGCAAGGAGTGGAAAAAGCACATTTGCGCAAAAAATAGCAAAGAAATTTGGAAATAATATTTTATATATAGCAACAGCAATACCATTTGATGATGGAATGAGGAACAGAATAAAAAAACATAAAAATGCTAGGCCAAAAGACTGGAAAACACTAGAACAGTTTAAAAATTTTGATAATTTATTAAATAATGAAGAATTTTTAATTTCAGACACAATTATTTTTGAGTGCATGACGTTAATGGTTTCAAATTTACTTTTGAAATACAATATTGATTTTGATAAAATTGATTATAATAAAATAGATGAAATTGAAAAAGAGATTTTTGTTGAAGTAGAAAAGTTGATTAAAATCATAAAAATAAAAGAAAAAAATATGATTATAGTTACAAATGAAGTTGGAATGGGGATAGTTCCTTCATATAAATTAGGAAATATATTCAGAGATATTGCAGGAAGAATAAATCAATATTTAGCTAAGAATTCTGATGAAGTATATATAACAATATCTGGAATACCTTTAAAATTAAAGTAGTGGGGTGGATTATGAAAAGTATTATTTTAATAATAACTTTTTTTACAAGAATACCTATAAAATATAATTTTGAATTTAATGAAAAAGATTTTGCAAAAGGTATATTATTTTTACCATTATTAGGTCTCTTTATTGGTTTTTTTATGTATGTATTTTCGATATTTGAACCATATTTAGATAAGTCAATAATAATTTTAATGATATGGATATTTTATATATGGATAACAGGTGGTTTGCATATTGATGGTGTTGCAGATTCATTTGATGGGATTTTTAGTAACCGAAGTAAAGAACGAATTCTTGAAATTATGAGAGATAGTAGAATAGGAACATTTGGTGTGTTAGGGCTTTTTATGGTATTTGCCCCAGCTCTTTTGTTGAGTTATTATCTTGATTATAAATTTTTGATATTAACGCCTGCAATTGGTAGGATCTCTGCTATATTAGCAGCTTCTTTTAGTGAATATGCGAGAAAAGAACAGGGGATAGGTAATGTGTTTATAGATAATTGTGGATTAAAAGAAGCGTTATTTTCGATGATTTTAATTTTAATAATATCAATTGTAATATTTAATAAATATATATTAATACCGATAATTTTGAGTTTTTTGATGGTTATATTAATAACAAAATATATAAAAAGCAAAATTGGTGGAATGACTGGTGATACAATAGGACTAATAATAGAATCTTCACAAAGTATATTTTTATTTTTATTATATATATTTAGAGGTGTTTTATCTTGAATTTAATATTGATAAGGCATGGTGAAACGGAAGCTAATGTAAAGAAAATATATAGTGGGTGGAGTGATTTTCCGTTAACAAAAAAAGGGAAGATACAAATAGAAATTATAAAAGAGAAAATAAGGGATAAGAAAATTGATAAAATATATTCCAGTCCTTTAAAAAGGTCATATTATACAGCTTTGGAAGTAGCAAAAATTTTTAATATTAAGGTTGAAAAAAGAGAAGAATTAAAAGAAATAAATTTTGGATATTTTGAAGGTAAAAACATAGAAACTATACAAAGAGAATACGAAAATGAGTATATTAAATGGATACGAGATTACAAGAATTTTATATTTCCAGGTGGAGAAAGTTTTATAGAATTTTATAATAGAGTTGTTAATTTTATTGAGAAAAAAAAGAATGAAAATAAAACATATTTAATAGTTTCACATTGTGGAGTAATTCGAATTATTATTGTTTATTTGCTTAGATTGGACATCGATAAAATGTGGAATTTTAGTTGTGATTTTGGCAGTCTAATAGAAATAGAATATAAAAACAATTTTGGAATTTTAAAAAAGATATGTTAAAGGTAAAGAAAAAGGTGGGTGTATGAAAATTAAAAAGTTTAGAGATTTGAGCATTATAGAACTGGATAAGAAAAAAGAAATAGTAATTGCCTGTGATTCTTCTGGAGCAATTGGAAATAAAGAAAAGGATATAGTTAAAGTTCCGCCTGAAATAGTTGGTTATTTTGGAGCTCATGTTGCGCTATCTGAAATTATTGCGTATGGAGCATATCCTATTGCAATAGTAAACACTCTTTCAGTTGAAATGAATAATACAGGAAAAAAAATTTTAGAAGGTATAAAAAAAGCTGTAAAACCGTTAAAACTTGATATGGATAAAATAATCACGGGCAGTACAGAAGAAAACTTTCCTGTAATTCAAACAGGAATGGGAATAACAGTAATTGGTATAAAAAAAAGAAACATAAATTTTTTAACAGTTTCGGGAGATATAGCTTTAGTAATTGGAATTCCAAAAGTTGGTGAAGAAGTTGTTGGGAGTAAAGATATTTTAACCATTTCTGAATTATTAAAGTTGAGGAATCTTAATTTCATACATGAAATTTTGCCAGTTGGCTCAAAAGGATTATTGTATGAAGCGAATGAAATAGCAAAAACAGAAAATTTGAATTTTATTTTATCTAAAAATATTGTTTTAGATGTATATAAAAGTGCAGGACCTGCAACATGTGCAATTGTTACTTTGAAAAGAAATGATTATGAAAAAATAAAAGAGATTATTGATATACCTGTTAATTTAATTGGTGAATACATATAAATTTTTAATATATTAAAAGCTTAAAGCTATTCATTCGTCATATTTTTTAAAGAAAATTTTGATATAATAAGTAAAAAGTGTTTGGAGGTGTTTTTGTGTATAATCCGGAGCTGATTAGAAATATAAGCATAATTGCTCATATAGATCACGGAAAAACCACTCTTGTTGATAGAATACTGGAACTTACAAAAAGCGTTGAAAAAAGAAAGATGCATGACCAATATCTTGATATGATGGATATTGAACAGGAACGAGGTATAACCATAAAATCCCAACCTGTTAAAATTATGTATGATGCTAAAGATGGCAATACTTATGAGATAAATATAATAGACACTCCTGGTCATGTTGACTTTACATATGAAGTTTCAAGAAGTCTTGCGGCTTGTGAAGGAGCTGTATTGCTTGTTGATGCGTCACAAGGCGTAGAGGCTCAAACTGTTGCTAACACGTATCTTGCAATAGAGAATGATTTAGAAATAATTCCTGCAATAAATAAAATAGATTTACCAAATGCCAATATTGAGGAAACATTAGCAGAAATTGAGGATTTAATAGGAATTTCTGGTGAAGAAGCAATGAAAATTTCAGGAAAAACAGGAGAAGGTGTTGAAAACCTATTAGAAGAAATTATAAAAAGGATTCCTGCACCAACAATCAAAGGAACACATAATGATAAATTAAAGGCTTTGATATTTGATGCAAAATATGACAAATATAGAGGGGTTATTATTTATACAAGAATATTCAGCGGAACCGTAAAACCAGGAGATAAAATAATGACAATGTCAAATAAAGAAAAATATGAAGTTGTTGAAGTTGGTATATTTCACCCTGAAATGCAAAAAACAGATTCTCTGTCTGCTGGTGAGGTTGGGTATATAATAGCTGGTATTAAAGATGTTGAATTAGCTCGTGTTGGAGATACTGTTACAAGTGCCAGTGACCCTGTAGATGAACCTCTTCCGGGGTATAAAGAAGTAAAGCCCATGGTATATGCAGGAATTTATCCTGGAGTACCGGATTACTATGAGGAATTACGAAAAGCTCTTGAAAAACTAAAGTTAAATGATGCAGCTTTAACTTTTGTGCCAGAACATTCACCAGCACTGGGTTTTGGATTCAGATGTGGTTTTTTAGGACTTTTACACATGGATGTTGTAAGAGAAAGAATAGAAAGGGAATTTGAGCTGGCTATAATATTAACAGCTCCTAATGTTGTGTATAAAGTTAAAACTAAAAATGGTGAAGAAATGGAAATCCATGACCCAACACAATTTCCGGATCAGGATTTGTTAGAAGAAGTTTATGAACCTTATGTGAAATTAGATATAATAACTCCAACAGAATATATGGGAGGATTAATGGGAGTAGTTCAGAATGAAAAAAGAGGGGAATTTATCTCTGTATCTAATGCTGGTAAAGATAGAGTTGTTATGCACTTCGAAGTTCCGCTTGGTGAGATAATATTTGACTTTTTTGATAGAATGAAAGCTATTAGTCGTGGTTATGCATCTATGGATTACGAATTAATTGGATATAGAAAATCTGATTTAATAAAAGTAACGATTTTAGTAAATAGAGAACCAGTTGAAGCATTATCTTTTATTGTGCATAAAAGTAAAATGTATGAGGTTTCTAAAAAAATGGTGGAAAAATTAAAAGATTTAATACCAAAACATCAATTTGAAATACCAATTCAAGCAAAAGGCGATGGAAGGATAATCGCAAGATCAACCATAAAGGCTTACAGAAAAGATGTACTTGCTAAATGTTATGGTGGCGATATTACAAGAAAAATGAAATTGCTCGAAAAACAAAAAGAAGGAAAAAAGAGAATGAGACAAATTGGACGAGTAACAATACCTCAAAATGCTTTTCTGGCAATATTAAAAATCAATGAAGAAGACAAATAAGCATTAAAAAAAGCAACCCGTCAGGGTTGCTTTTTTTAATATTCAAAATCCATTTTTTGAACTTTTATACCTTCAATTTTTGACAATTTGTCTTCTAAATCTCCCCATAAACTTTCATTCCCTGATAATTCTAAAAGTATCAAACCTCTGTCGCTGCAATCATCATCAAATGCATCATGTAAGCCTAATCTTGTTTTTATAATGCAACCAAACCCAGTGAGAAGCCTTTGAACTTCACCTGCTTCTTTTTTTCGATCGTGAATAAAAATACCAAGTACCCTAACCTTACTCATAAAATCCCCCCCTGTTAATGGAATTGAGTTTGTTTAAAATATGTTTTATATTATTGCTCATATTTTTTAAATCATTTAAATTCTTTATTGGTCTCATCAAAATAATATTTTCTGCTGTTTTTTTTCCTATACCATTAATTGCTGATAATTCTTCAATAGTAGCTGTATTAATATCAAAAGGTAATTTTAAGGCCGTAATTGATCTTGAACCGTGATCTATTACAACACCATTCAATTTTTGGAAAATATCATATTTCCCTATTACTCCTGTTTTTATAGGATATGTTCCCAGTTGCCTTCCAAATGAAACTTTTCCCTGTATATCTTCTATTATTAAATTTTTTAATATACTGCCAACCGGAAAAACTTTTTTAAGCATCTCATTATTATACTTTTCCATATATTCTTTAAATTTTATAAAATCTTTTTTATGTTGTTTTGGTTTAATATTATATAATAATGTTCCTGGAAATGCCATTACCTGGCGAATATTAATTCTTCTAACTAACAAATCTTCTTGCATAATTTTTTCCATATATTTCCTATTTATCTCAAAGGTATTTTTCGTTTCACCTATCAATCCAAATAATAGGTTTATACCAGGCAATAATTTCGGGATTCCATTTTCATCTCGTGCTTTTCCAATTTCATTTACAATTCTTATAGCCTCTATAGCTTCATCAGGCATAATATCAATTTTATTTTTTAATATAACCTCTTTATCAAACGATTCTATACCAAAAGAGAGAATATCTCCTGCAGTGTTATATTTAACTATAATTTCCAGTATTTTTTTAATCTTGTTTTTATGTTTTATAATATATGCAGGGTTTGCATTATCAGTATGAATAATATCCGCAATTTTTGACATTTCACTATATAATTCGTCAAATAGATATATATTTGGTTCTCCATTATTTAATAACGAACCATAAGCAAGAAAGTCCGCAGCTCTTCCAAATCTAAAATTCTTAACTCCTATCTTTGAAATAGATATTGCCTCATCCAATAGATCTTTTAAAGGTCGTTCTCTATATTTTCCATTTATTAACGGTTCTGTACAGAAAGAACAAAAACCATTGGTTCTTTCGCATCCTCGGGACACATCCATTTCAACTATAATATCTGGATACCTTGGATGTTTTTTTAATATTTCAGCACCAAGAGGTGCTATTTTTGAAATTAAATCATAGTCAGATTTGTCCTTTAAATTGAAGTCATCAGAAATGGGATATTTAAACAGGAATTTTTCAATGTCTCCTTCTACTATATAATCTATATTATCTGATGCTATTTTTACTGCTCTTCTTCCGCCTGTTAATGTGTAGCCTTTTACAATTGGTCCGCCTAATACTCTTAATGGCTCTTTGTTTAAAGAGAATAATCTATTTATTTCACTTAAAGAAATTGGGGTTCCGCCAAGATAATGTCCAGGTACCGTAACACCAGCAATGATTATTAAATATTCGTAATTATTAAATGATTGCCACATTGTGCCTTTTCTAACTTGATCTATGGTATAATAATCAACGTCAATACCATGATAATACAATGCACCAGCAGCATATCTTATATATGGGGAAACATAGGGTGGAACACCTAAAATTGCAGGTTCATCAACATAACCATCAATAATAACAGCTTTCATAGTATGACTCCTTTAGATAAATATATTTAGCATATTTTTATTATAGCATATTTTATTGGAGGTGTAAATGTGAAAAAATTTTTAGTAGTATTTTTTATGTTTCTAATAGCTTTAATATCTTATGGAGAAATGATTTACAACTTCTCTCAGAAAGCTTATGAAAAGGAAACAAAATATTTTAAATTTGTATTTGAAAAAGATTTATATCTATATTATGATGAATTAAAAAATGTTTCCGATAAATTATATGAAGATTATTCGGGATTTTATGATACAAAACCCGGTAGTATTACAGTTTTTATTTTTGATGATGTTGATTTTGTAAACGCTTTTGCCGTTCCTCAAATTAATATTATCAGATTATATATAAATTCTCCTCAAGCAAAAATGGGATTGAGCACAAATGTTGAAAATTGGATTCCTTTTGTATTTTCTCATGAATTAAACCATATATTTTATGGAAATATGACAAATAAATATATATCATGGATTCCAGATAATATAATAAAAAAAATATTAATATCTTCATGGGAACCCAGCTATTTACATGAAGGTTTATCCATATATATGGAGAGTAAATATTTTAAAGGAAGATTTCAAAATGATTTGTTTAACATGTATTTAAAAGCCGAAATATTATCCAAGGAATACCCGCGATATAGTCTTGGAAGTGGAGCATCAAAAGATATCTGGAGTCCTGCGGGTTTTAATTATATGTATGGAGCTATTTTCACAAAAGAAATTTCTGAAAAATATGGTGAAGATAAATTAAGAGAAATAATAAAAGATATAAATTCACATTTATTTTTCAGCACGATAAGCACATCGTTTGAAAGAGTTACAGATGAAAAATGGAATGACTTTTTATTATATATAAAAGTAAAATATAAAAACGAATATATAGAGCTATTAAACAAAGGATATGATAGCGATTATAAAGCTTTAGATGATTCATACCATTATACTTCGAACCTTAAAACAGATGGCAATTACTTATATTATTATAAGCAATCTCCAGGAAAAAGAAGTGGTGTATATAAAGGAAATAAATTAATATTACCTGATATAAGAAATTTTGATATTTCAGATGATGGGAAAATCACATATATCACTCAGATCGAAAACATGAATTTATTATATTTAAAATGCGACTGCCCTATATCAGATACTTTAATTGATAAAAGAGTTAAAACATTTAAATTTATTGATAATAATCGTATAGTATATACAAAAATAAATAATGGTTTAACCGCAATATTTATATGGGATTTAAGAGATTCAAAAATACGAAAAGTATTAGACTGGGGAAAATATATAGTAAATGACTTTTATTACTCAAATAATAAAATATATTTTTCCGGGAATATAAACAATCAAAATGATATTTATTATATTGATTTAAATAATTATGATTTAATACAAGTTACAAACGACAAATATACAGAAATGAATATATTCATAAAAAACAACAAATTATATTATACCGCAAATTATGAAGACAATATTTTTAATATTTATTCGCTGAATTTAAAAACAAAAAAATTGACGAAATTAACAAACCACATATATGGAGTCTTTTACCCGGTTGTTCTGAATGAAAATTTATATTTTTTATATTATAATGAAGAGGGATATCATTTATCCAGAATTAAAAATTCTGATTTAGCAAAAGAATCTAAAATTTTTATTTATAAACCGCAAAAAAAAGAACTGGATAATTATAATAAAAATTTTAAAATAAATAATGTTAATAAGTACAAGGAGGAGTTAAAATATGGAATCTTATTTCCGTATATTGAAAATGATGACGTAGGGGTTATTTATGCCGCTATTAGCGAAGGAATTAATTATGGAATAGGTGGAGGAATATTAACAGATTTTAATGAGATCATACCTGTTGTAGGAGTTTATCTTGACTATTATACTCAAAACTTCGCAAAATTCAAATATCTAAATAATAATATATATTCTGAAATAAATATATCAAAAAATTTCGAATTTTATTTGAAAAAGAAAAATTATTTAAATATTAATATTTTTTTCCAACTTGAAAACTCTAAATTTTTATCAAAAGATATTCAAATTAGTTTGACAAAAAGCCCATATACAATAAATAGTCAGAATTACTATGAAAATAACATATTATTTGGATATAAAGATAATAATTATTATATACAAACATCGACGGCATTTGATATAAAAACTCTAAAAATTGAACCTTATGTATATTATGATACAATAGGCAATATGATTTTAGGGACAAATATATCAAAAAAATTATGGAATCAATATTTTTCAATATTAGATGGGAAATATGGCTTTGATGGAATTAGAATTTCTGGTGGTTATGGTTATAATTTAAGCAGTAAAAAATCTCTATGGAAACTCTCTATAATTACGGACTTTACAGCATTATATTGGTTGAATATACCTGTTCCTATATTTAATAAATAAATACATAAATTTATGTATAAAAAGAGGCTGCTAATGGCAGCCTCTTTTTATACAGGATATACACTTTCATCTTCTGAAAATTCTTCATTTTCTTCAACGAGTTCAAAATCAACCTGAATTTCTTTCTCGTATTTTTTCTTTAGATAGTTTTTTCCAACTTCGCCAAATAAAATATAGGTTAATAAATCCTCATCATTCTCGGCCAATGCGCATATTTCTTCGCGAGCTTTATTAATTTCAGGTTCCAATAAATCTGCAGGTCGGCAGGTAATAGGTGTTTCGTTACCTAAAGCTTTTTTTAATAAATCTTCATTAACTGGGGCAGGTGGTTTTCCATACATTCCTTTTAAATAATTTTTTACTTCTTTTGTTATGGACTTATATCGTTCTTTATACATAACGTTTAAAACAGCCTGAACGCCAACTATCTGACTTGTTGGGGTTACAAGAGGTGGATAACCAAGATCCTTTCTAACTCTTGGCACTTCCTTCAAAACATCGTCTAATAAATGTATCATTTTTTGTGATTTTAATTGCGAAACGAGATTTGAGAACATTCCTCCAGGGATTTGTGCTTTTAATATTCTCGAATCTATGGAAACCATTCTCATATCGTTTTCAACATGATTATCTCTAACATTCCAGAAATGATGAGCTAAATCATATAATAAATCTGAATTCAAAGGTTCTCCAAGAGCAAAATTAAAAGGCTCCACCGCTGGTTGAGAACTCGCATTTGCAAACGGACTTAAAGCGGTATCAATGAAATCAACACCAGCGTCAATAGCTGCTTGATATGCAATCGATGCCATTCCGGCTGTGTTATGAGAATGCAATTCAATAGGTACATTAAACTTCTTTTTTAATTCTGAAATCAATTGATAGGACATTTTTGGAGTTAAGAGACCTGCCATGTCTTTGATAACAATTGAATCTACGCCTTTGTCTATCAATTCTTTAGCAAAACTCAAATAAAATTCCAGATTATGAACAGGACTTATTGTATAGGAAATAGCTCCCTGAACATGTATTTTTCTTTTTTTTGCAATTTCAATACTTTTTTCCAAATTCCTTATATCATTTAATGCATCGAATACCCTTATTATATCCATTCCGTAATCTGCAACTTTATTTATAAATAATTCCACCACATCATCGGCATAATTTCTATACCCAACAATATTCTGACCCCTTAAAAGCATTTGTATTCGTGTATTTTTTAACTTTTCTCTAATGATTTTCAATCTATTCCATGGATCTTCGTCTAAATATCTGATACAGGAATCATAAGTAGCTCCACCCCATACCTCCATTGAATGAAATCCGATTTCGTCGAATTTATTTAAAACTGGCTCAAATTCATCCGTTCTCATTCTTGTGGCAATAATAGATTGTTGCCCGTCCCTTAAAGTGGTATCTACAAATTTTGTCATTTTTCCACCTCCAGAATAATTAAAACATTATTATTTTAAAAAACAGTTAAGAGTTGATTTTTAAAATATGTTAATTATGCTAATTAAAAAAACATTACAATTTCTAATTGTTATTATTTATCACTGTTTTTTATTTTTGTTAATATACACGAAACATTTAAGATGTAAAATTATCTTAGCAAATATATGTTAAGATTGCTTAAAAATATCTCGTATTTGAACTTTTTTAAAAATTTCAAGTCTAAAAAAGCGGAGGTTGCGGAAAATTATTTTTTTAAAAGGTCTTTAGCAAATATATGTTAAGATTGCTAAAAATAAAATTTAAAAATATATGGAGGTGAATGAAATGATGAATCCAAAAAATTTCACAGAAAAGGCACTGGAAATAATAGAAAACGCCAGAACTCTTGCAAATGGTTATGGCACAAACATAGTAACTCCAGAACATATAACTCTTTCTATACTCGATAGCGATGATGAATATGTAAAAAGAATATTTGAAACTATAAACGTTGAAGCTATTCGGGAGAATATTGAAAATGAATTAGAGGAAAATGTTCAATATTCATATGGGGGAATGAGAGATAACAGAGTATATATTTCTCCAACATTGGAAAGAATATTTGAAATAGCCAAAAGCGAATCAAGAAAAACAAAACACAAATTAATAACAACATTGCATTTATTACTGGCTATTATGCTTGAAGGAACATCTTATTCTGCAAAATTATTTTCAAAATATGGATTAACAACAAATGAAATATATGAAGAACTCAAGAATATAAAAGTCACAAAAGAAGGAATGGAAGAGAATGTAGCTGATGTTTTAGCTCAATTTACAATTGATTTGACAAAAATGGCTGAAGAAAAAAAATTAATGCCTGTAATTGGTAGAGATCTTGAAATTCAAAGAACTATAGAAATATTAAGCAGAAAAACAAAAAACAATCCTGTTTTAGTTGGTGATCCGGGTGTTGGTAAAACAGCCATTGTAGAAGGTTTGGCGCAAAGAATTATAAAAGGAGCTGTTCCTGATGCGTTAATAGAAAAAAGAATATTACAACTTGATATGGGAAGATTATTAGCAGGTGCAAAATTTAGAGGAGAATTTGAAGAAAGATTAAAAAATGTTATAGATGAAGTTAAAAAACAGGGAGATAAAATTATCCTTTTTATAGATGAATTACATACAATAATTGGAGCGGGAAAAGCTGAAGGTAATTCGATGGATGCAGCAAATATGTTAAAACCAGATTTAGCTCGTGGTGAATTACGTGTTATAGGAGCTACAACGCTTGATGAATATAGGCAATATATAGAAAAAGATAAGGCATTAGCCAGAAGGTTTCAACCAGTACAGGTAGATGAGCCAAATGAGGAAGATGCTATTGCAATTTTAAGAGGGTTAAAAGAAACTTTTGAAAAACATCATAATGTTGTTATAGATGATAGCGCAGTAGTTGCAGCGGTAAAATTATCTCATAGATATATAACAGATAGGTTCTTGCCAGACAAAGCTATAGATTTGATAGATGAAGCATCTGCTAAAGCAAGATTAGAAAAAAGTTCAAAGTTATCTAACATAAAAAAATTAGAATACGAAGTTAAAGAATTAGAAGAAGAAATTAATGAATTAACTGTTAAAGGTGAGTACGAAAAGGCTGCATTAAAAAAGAAGGATTTATTCGAATTAGAAAAACAGATAGATGAGTTGAAAAAACAATATGAAACTGAAAAAGATAAAGAAGATGAAGAGGTTATTGTTGATGAGGATAGAATAGCAGAAGTTATAGAAAAATGGACAGGTATTCCTGCAAAAAAGATGCTCGAAGAAGAAAGAGAAAAGCTTTTAAATCTTGAAAAAGAATTACACAAACGTGTTGTAGGTCAAGAAGAAGCTATTATCAAAGTTTCACAGCATGTAAGAAAAGCAAGAGCTGGATTAAAAGACCCAACAAGACCTATAGGTTCTTTCTTATTCCTTGGGCCAACAGGTGTTGGTAAAACAGAACTTGCCAAATCTTTAGCAGAAGTGTTATTTGATACAGAGGAAGCATTAATTAGAATTGATATGTCTGAATATATGGAAAAACATGCTGTTTCAAGATTAATAGGCTCACCTCCAGGATATGTAGGATATGAACAGGGAGGTCAATTAACAGAAGCAGTAAGAAGAAAACCATATTCTGTAATTCTCATTGATGAAATAGAAAAGGCTCATCCTGATGTTTTCAATATTCTATTACAAGTACTTGATGACGGAAGGCTAACAGATGGAAAAGGCAACACAGTAGATTTTAGAAATACCATTATTATTATGACAAGTAATATTGGTTCAGAAAATATATTAAATAAATTAGAAAATAGAGGGAAGTTAGGATTCGTAAATGAAGAAGAAAGATTAAACGAAGAAAAGGATATGGAAAAAATTGTCAGAGAAGAATTAAAGAAATATTTTAGACCAGAATTCTTAAACAGATTAGATGAAATAGTTGTATTTAAACCTTTATCTGTTGATGAAGTTAAAGAAATTGTTGGTATAATGATGAGAAGATTGGAAGAAAGACTGAAAGAAAAGGATTTAGAATTAATGATAACAGAAAATGCAAAAGAGTATATTGCCAGAAAAGGTTATGATAGAATATTTGGAGCAAGACCTTTGAGAAGGGTAATCGAAAGGGAAATCGAAATGGAATTAGCGAATATGATTATTGCAGGAAAGATTCCTCCAAAGAGTAAGGTGATAATAGATCTGGACAAAGATAAATTAAATATAAGAGTTGGAAAAGGTGAAATAAAAACCAAAAAAGATTAAGGGATGCGCAAGCATCCCTTAATTTTTTTGTAGCCATTTTTAAGCATAGATAATTTTTAAAAGTAACATTAGATTAAATGTTAAATTTATAAACTTCCTATTATATTTAGATATTCTAATTATATTATTTTTTTAGAAGTGTTTTAGGGATAGCCTGAGTGGGTGTATTAGCGTTTCTTTTTTTATGGTATAATGTTTTTGAAGAAAAAATATAATAAAGACACTAATACTTTATATAAGAATCGGATAAATAATTACAAAGTATGGAGGTGAAATGATGAAATTGAAACGCTTACCAATAGGAGACAGTGATTTCAAAACAGTAATAGAAGATAATGCATACTATATAGATAAAAGCATGTTAATAAAAGAAATAATAACAGGAGGCAGGGTAATACTAATAACCAGACCAAGAAGGTTTGGAAAAACGTTGAACATAAGTATGTTGGAGTATTTTTTTAAAAATGATGAAGATAATAAACATCTATTTGAAAACTTAAAAATATATGAAGAAAAAGAGATAATAGAAAAACATTTAAATAAATATCCTGTAATTTATTTAACATTTAAGGATTTAAAAGCGGCTTGACCCCCGAAGATTAGACAAAAAATAAGAAAAACTCATTTT